>NZ_JBTEKS010000381.1:0-4109 GCF_054333355.1 Methylomagnum sp.
GGCGCGGAGGCGTCCTTCTTCAGCCTGGGCGTCACCTCCCTGATGAGCGAGGAAATCCTCGGCACCCTGCGCGAACACTACGGCGACCTGTCCTCCACCCTCCTGTTTGAGCATCCCAACCTGTCCAGCCTGAGCGCTTACCTGAGCATGCTCACGCCCTTAGCGCCGCCGCCGGAGGCAGATTCGCTGGCCGTGGCAGAACCCGTCACGTCGGCCATCGCCATGGACGATCCCGCCCCGGAATCGCCCCCGGCCACGCCGTCGGAAGAATCCCCGGAATCCGCAGAAACCCCGCCCGACACCGCCATCGCCATCATCGGCATGAGTGGCCGCTTCCCCCAAGCGGACAGTATCGAAGACCTGTGGCGCAACCTGACGGCAGGCCGGGACTGTATCGAAGAAATCCCACCCTCCCGCTGGGACGCTGGCCCGCTGTTCAACCGCCCGGACGAGGCGGGGAACCGCATCACCGGGCGGTGGGGTGGTTTCATCAAAGACCCGGAGCGCTTCGACGCGGAATTTTTCAGCATCACGCCCCGCGAAGCCTCGCAGATGGACCCGCAGCAACGGCTGTTCCTGGAATGCGCTTGGCAGGCCATGGAATACGCGGGCTATGGCGACACCGGGCCGGGCGCGGCGGTGGGAGTGTTCGTCGGTTCGACCTGGAACGAATATTCTTCCCTGAGCTACGAACACGGCCACCTCAAGGACCGCTACGCTGGTCCCGGCTCGCTCTATTGGGCCATCGCCAACCGGGTCTCCTACTTCATGGATTTCACCGGCCCGAGCCTGACGGTGGACACCGCCTGTTCCGCCTCGCTGGCCGCTGTGCATCTGGCTTGTCAGGCCATCTTGGCGGGCGATTGCGCCATGGCCCTGGCGGGCGGCGTGAACCTGTCCCTGTCCCCGGCCAAATATGTCTTCCTCAGCCAAGGTGGCTTTTTGTCCAACGATGGCCGCTGCCGCAGCTTCAACGAAAACGGCAATGGCTACGTCCCGGCGGAAGGCGTCTGCGCGGTGGTGCTGAAACGGCTGGATCAAGCCCTGGCCGATGGCGATTGCATCCACGGCGTGCTGCGGGCCTCCGCCCTCAACCACGGCGGCAAGGCCACCGGCTTCACCGTGCCGGACCCACATGCGCAGGCCCGCTTGGTGAAAAGCGCACTGACGCGGGCGGGACTTTCTCCCGAGCAAATCGGCTACGTCGAAGCCCACGGCACCGGCACCGCCTTGGGCGACCCCATCGAAATCAAGGGACTCAGCCTCGCCTTCGAAGGCGCTCCCGTCGCCAAGCAAAGCTGCCTGCTGGGCTCGGTGAAATCCAACATCGGCCATTTGGAAGCCGCCGCCGGGATTGCCGGGCTCATCAAGGTGCTGCTGTCCATGCGGCATGGACGCATCCCCGCCAACCTGCACGGCGAGCCGCTGAACCCGCGCATCGACTTCCGCAATTCGCCCTTCAAGCTGGTCACGGAACCGGCGCCTTGGCCGCTGCGGGATGGCCGCCCGGCTTCGGCTTGTGTTAGCTCCTTCGGGGCGGGCGGGGCTAATGCCCATGTGATCGTGGAGCCGCCCCCGGAACAGCCCGCCGCCGCGCCGAATTCCGGTGAACCGGCCTTGATCGTCCTGTCCGCCCCGTCGCCGGAAAGGCTCCGCGCCGCCGCCGTGAATCTGCGGGATTATCTGGAACGGGCCGATGCACAGCCCCCATCCTTGCGCGACGTAGCGTTCACCTTGCAGGTGGGCCGCAAACCGATGGCGTATCGCGCCGCTTTGATTGCCGGGAGTCTGCCGCAACTCCGCGAGCGCTTGGGGGAGTTTCTGGAAATCGGGGCAGACGGGCTGTATGTCTTCGCAGGTCAAGCCGAGACCTCGGAGGGCGGTTTTGATAGCCAGCCCGAGCGGGGCGAATTGGCGCGATTGGCAAGTCGATGGGTGAAGGGCAGCCGGATTGACTGGCAAAGCCTGTATTCCGGTGACACGCCCCGGCGAGTGGCCTTGCCGGTTATCCAATTCCACGGCGAGCGCTATTGGCTCACCGATGGCGACCTGGAAAGCCGGTCGGCCCGCCCTGCCCCGCCCGCGCCCCTGGTTCCCGAACCAGCGGCGCAAATCGCGCCGCCACCGGAAGCTATTCCCGCGCCCCATCCCGCCATCGACCGGGCCGACATCAAGGCCAAGATCAAGGAGCGGTTGGCGGGTGTCATCTACCTGGACCCGGAGCGGATCGACGATCACAAGGCGTTCAGCGATTTGGGATTGGACTCGGTGTTCATGGTCGAGGTGGTGAAGAAGCTGAATCAAGCCTTGGACCTGACGCTGACCACCACCCAGCTTTACGACCATCCCAGCGTGGGCGCGTTGACGGACTACGTTCACGCCGCCCTGAATCCGCCCGCTAGTGCGTTTTTATCTTCCGAGTGCCAGCAGAAAGACGGTGGGAGCGGGCTTCAGCCCGCGACTGCCGAGCCTGATCGTGGGCTGAAGCCCACTCCCACGACCATGGGGCCAGTCAAGCTGCGTTTAACTGCGCTGGCCGAAAAATCCGCCCCGCCGCCCACCCATTACGACAGCGCCAACCAGCCCCGCGAGCCGCATAAGCTGCGACTGAAAGACAAGGACGCCATCCCCCTTTCGCCTTTGGGAGAGGGTCGGGGGGAGGGTATCCAAAACCCAGCCCCGGCCTCTGCCGTGCAGTTCCAAGCCGCGCCCGTCACCAACGACATCGCCGTCATCGGCATGGCGGGACGCTTCCCTGGCGCCGGGGACGTGAACGGCTTCTGGGCCAACATCGCGGCGGGCCGGGATTGCGTGACCGAAGTGCCGCCGGAACGCTGGAATCCCCGCGAGCATTTCCATCCCGACCCCGCCGCCGAGGGCAAGACCCTGAGCCGATGGGGCGGTTTCCTCGCCGACATCGACAAGTTCGATTCGCTGTTCTTCAACATCTCCCCCGCCGAAGCGGAATTGATGGACCCGCAACAGCGGTTGTTCCTCGAAGCAGCCTGGCACGCCTTGGAGGACGCCGGTTACGCCCGCGACCAAGCCGCGCTGGCCCGTTGCGGCGTGTACGTGGGTGTCACCGATGCGGAGTATCAGGACATCATCCGCCAGTCCGGGGCGGAGGCGAACCCGGCCCAAGTCCTGACCGGCAATTCCCACGCGATTCTGGCGGCCCGCATCGCCTATTTCCTGAATTTACGGGGACCGACCATCACCCTCCAGACGGCCTGTTCCTCGTCCCTGGTGGCGGTTCACATGGCCTGCCGCAGCCTCATCGACGGCGAGGCTGAAATGATGCTGGCGGGCGGCGTGCAGCTTTATCTAGGGGCCGAACCCTATGTCTTCATGAGCAAGGCGGGCATGTTGTCGCCGGAAGGCCGCTGCAAGACCTTCGATCAGGACGCCGACGGCTTCGTGCCCGGCGAAGCGGTCGCCGCCGTGGTCCTCAAGCGGCTGGATGCGGCCTTGCGGGATGGCGACCTCATCCACGGTGTGATTAAAGGCACGGCCATCAACCAGGACGGCAAGACCAACGGCATCACCGCGCCCAGTTCGACGGCGCAGCAGGAGTTGCTGACCGGCCTGTACCGCCGTTTCGGCCTGAATCCCGACAGCCTGGGCTATGTGGAAGCCCACGGCACGGGCACGGTATTGGGCGACCCCATCGAAATCCACGCGCTGACCCAAGCCTTCCGCGCCTTCACCGGGCGGCGGCAGTTCTGCGCCCTCGGCTCGGTCAAGACCAACATCGGCCACACCTCGTCCTCCGCCGGGGTGGCCGGACTCATCAAGTTGCTGGGTGCGCTGAAAAACCAGACCTTGCCGCCCAGCCTGCATTACCGGGCGCCCAATCCGCAGATTGATTTCGAGAGCAGCCCGTTCTACGTCAACACCGAAGCCCGGCCCTGGCCCGCGCCGACCGGCACGCCGCGCCGCGCCGCCGTGAGTTCGTTCGGATTCAGCGGCACCAATTGCCATGTGGTGGTGGAAGAAGCGCCGCCGCCCCCGCCCGCTAGTGCCGCAGCGGGGAATCAACTCATCGTGTTGTCGGCAAAAACCGGGGAAGCCCTGCGGACCCGCGCTAGCCCACTCGCCGACTGGCTGCG
>NZ_JBTEKS010000382.1:0-4105 GCF_054333355.1 Methylomagnum sp.
TGGCTTCGACTCCGCTCAGCCAGCGGGGCCGGAGCCAGCCGCCGTTCGCTGGGCGGAGTCGAAGCGAACGGCGGCTGGCTATTTCTCGCGGGTGAGGAACGACAGCTTGCCGATCCCGGCCCGCTGCACTATCGCCATCACTTCCGCCGCCCTGCCGTAATTGATCTTGTCGTCCACGTTGAACTGCACCATCAATTCCGGGTCGCGGGCCAAAAGCTCGGCCAACTGCGGCCCGAGTCCATCCATCGCCACTTTCTGCGTGTTCAGGAACACATCCCCCGCTGCGTCGATGCTCACCGTGGTTAGATGGTCCTGGGGCGTCGGGGAAGTCGCCACGGTTTTCGGCAGGTTCACTTTCACCGATTGCGTGAGCAAGGGCGCCGTCACGATAAACACCACCAACAACACCAACATCACGTCCACCAAGGGCGTGACGTTGATCTCGCTCATGGCCTCCTGATCGGAAAAATTATTGCCGAACGCCATATTAATTCTCCCGCTTCAATACAAAGCCCGCCTTCATCGCCAAGTGGAGGAAGTCGGTGGCGAAATTCTCCAGATCCGCGACCCCCAGCTTGACCTGCCGCAGGAAGAAGTTATAGGCCAGCACGGCGGGAATGGCGGTGGCGATGCCAATGGCGGTGGCAACCAAGGCCTCGCCAATGGGCGCGGCCACCACATCCAGGCTGGCGGACCCGGCTTTGCTGATGTCCTGGAGGGCGTGCATGATGCCCCACACGGTCCCGAACAAGCCGATGAAAGGCGACGTACTGCCGATGCTGGCAAGGATGGTCAAGCCCTGCTCGATGCGATGGCGTTCTTGCTGGATTTGCTGGCGCAGGCTGCGTTCCAGGATGTCCTGTTTGTCGCCGCTCGATTGCAGATTCGCCGACTCGTGTGACTCGGCATCGCGCAGCACGCCGAAGCCAACCTGGCCGATGCGGGCCAGCGGCCCATCGGCGTCATCCAGGCCCGCCGCCGCGCCCAAGCTGCTCGCATTCCAAAATGAGCGGCTGTAGGCGCGGTTGGCGCGTTGCACCCGCCATTGCTCCCAGGCCTTTAAAAAGATGATGCTCCAAGCGAGCACGGAAAATCCCACGAGGGTCCATAGCGTGGCGTTGACGATTGGGCTTGTTGCGAACGATGACATAAGCTTCCCTTATCCCTCCAAATTGAAATTAATCGGTACGTTGGCCCAGCCCTCCACGGCTTGCCCATTGCGCTTGTTGGGCGCGTAACGGACCTTGCACACGGCCTCCAGGGCGGCTTCGTCCAGCACGTCATGCCCCGAGCTTTGGTGAATCTCGGCCTGACCGCAACTGCCATCGGCCAGAATCTTCACCCGCACCACGACCCGGCCCTCCCAATTCCGGCGCTTCGCTACCGCCGGATATTCTGGGCTGGGCCGTTGGAGATAATGGGCTGGCGAATTGCCCGCCTCCTTGGCACCCCCATCGCGCTTGGAGTCGGTCGCATGGGTCTTGGCGGTGGCCGATGAGTTGGACGACTCGACTGGCCGAGACACTGGCTCGGGAGGCGCTGGCTCGGTCTTCGCGGGCGTGGAATCTTCCACCGGCTCGTCCCTTTCGGCGGGGGGCGGCTCAGGCTTGGGGTCGGGCCGGGGCAGGACCACCGGCTTTGGTTTCGGTGGCGCTTTCGGGCGGGGCGGCGCGATGGGTTTCGGAAGCGCCATGGGTTTCGGCTGAGGCTTGGGTTCGGCCCGTTTGGGTTCCTCCCGCTTCGGCATCGGTTCCGGCGCTTTAGCAACCGTCTCAAGCTTAGGCGGTGGAGTCAGTATCACCTCAATGATTCTGTCGGGCTTGGGCTTGGGTTCGAGCCGCTTTTCTAAGATGCCCCTGAATTGCCAAGCGGACAAATGCAGCGCCGCCGAGACCATCAGAACCAAGCCATAACGGCCCCACGGACGCCACCCGCTGGATTCCTTATCAATAAACAAATCCGTAAAAGCAATCGTGATTGGCATGAGTAAAAGCCCGCTCCTGTGAGCCTGCGCTGCATCCACAAAGTCGCGGATGTTAGCACAGCGTGATGCGGCCTTGAATTCCGGCTTTTTTCAGCCTTACATTCAAAAACCAGGCTTTATCAAGCTCCCCCGATAAATACTTTTCTTGCCTACGCGATATACCCGAACATACTGTGGCTTTTAGCCAAGGTCGCGCCCTTGCCCGGAGAGTCGTGGTATAAACGGCGACGAGGCTTTATTCCAGCCGCCCATTCAAGCGGCGGACCTGCCGTTATCCTTAAACACCCTGTCTAATTAAACGATGAATTTTATATTACTGCTGGACGCACTAATCCTCGGCGTGGTCGAGGGTCTGACCGAGTTCCTGCCGGTTTCAAGCACCGGGCATCTTATCTTGGCGGGAGACCTGCTGAAATTTAACGACGAACGGGGCAAGCTGTTCGAAATTGTCATTCAATCAGGCGCTATTCTGGCGGTTTGCTGGGAGTACCGTGCGAAGCTCATCCATGTGGCTGGCAATCTTCATCGCACAGCCGAGGCCCGACGCTTCGCGGTGAACCTTTTCGTCGCCTTTCTTCCACTGGCGATTCTCGGACTCGCTTTCGGCAAAGCGATCAAGGCCCATCTTTTTCAGCCTGTGCCCGTGGCGCTTGCGTTCATCATCGGTGCCTTCGTGATCCTTTGGGCTGAAAAGCGTACTCACACGGTCAGAATCGAAAGCGTCGACGACATGCGCGTCATGGACGCTTTGAAATTGGGGTTCGCTCAAGCCGTCGCGCTGATTCCCGGCACTTCGCGTTCCGGCGCGACCATCATTGGAGGATTATTGTTCGGCCTGTCCCGGAAAGCGGCGACCGAATTCTCATTCTTCCTCGCCATCCCAACCCTCATGGTGGCAACGGCCTATCAAGTCTACAAGGAACGCGCTTTGCTGAGCGTTGACGATCTCGGCATGTGGGCCGTGGGCTTCGTGTCCGCCTTCGTGTCCGCCTTCCTCTGCGTGCGCTGGCTGCTGAGATATATTTCCAGCCACGACTTCACGGCGTTCGCCTGGTATCGAATCGCGTTCGGCATCATTGTTATCGCCACCTGGAAATTTGGATTTGTCAACTGGACAAACCCATAATCCAGACCTTCAGACAATATCTATCGCGTAGCGGAATATCGGGTTTATCAAGCCGCCTTAACCGGGAATAAGGAATAAAAGTTTTTGGTGGTCAGCGCCGCAATATAATCCAAGGAAACCCCTCTGAGCTTTGCAATGAATTCCGCTACGTGATAAACATGAGAGGGATAATTCGGCTTGCCCCGATAAGGAATGGGCGCCAGATAAGGAGAATCGGTTTCGATTAATAGACGATCTTCAGGCACTTGTTTCGCCGCGTCCTGAATGGCCACCGCATTCTTAAAGGTCACGATCCCGGAAAAAGAAATATAAAAGTTTAAATCCAGCGCCTTCCTGGCCGTCTCCCAATCCTCGGTAAAGCAATGCAAAACCCCGCCAATATCAGCCGCGCCCTCCTGAGCCAAGATTTCAAGGGTGTCATCGCGGGCCTCTCGGGTATGAATAATTAAAGGCTTCCTGGCCTGTTTCGCCGCTTGGATATGGCGGCGAAACCGTTCCTTCTGCCAAGCCAAATCCCCTTCGCTCCGATAATAATCCAGGCCGGTTTCCCCGATAGCGACGACCTTGGAATCCTTCGCCAATTCAACCAGTTCATCGCAGGTGGGTTCATGGCAGTCCCGCTCGTTCGGATGCACGCCGACGGAGACGGAAACATTGTCATACCCGTCAACCAGCGCCCGCATCTTGGGGTAATTCTCTAAATCAATAGCCACGCAGAGCATGTGTTCGATTCCTTTTTGAGAGGTTTCGGCCATGCATTTCGAGAAATCGCTTTGATAAGTGGCCAGATTAAGCCGGTCGAGATGGCAGTGGGAATCTACAAGCATAAATTCAGCGGTGATTGCTTTCCTGGAAATAAAAAACCCCCCGCCTGTGGGGCGGGGGGTTGACCGGTCCGGCACGGGGACGGGGGCGCCGGTGGCCCGGCGCCGTCCGGCCTACATGAAGGACGGGATCAGCGGCGCGTCGATCTGGGTCACCTGGCGGGTGCCGGC
>NZ_JBTEKS010000383.1:0-4092 GCF_054333355.1 Methylomagnum sp.
AATTCGGATTGATTGGCGAACGTCAGGTTGAACTCGAAAGCGTCCTTACGGCCACCGGCCATGCTCAGGCCGCGATCCAAAATTTTGATGCTGGGGGTATCGCGGAAGGGCGGCAGAACGCAGCCCAAACTTCCGCAGAGACTATCCAGCCAGGGCCGGAGCAATGCGTTTTGGGCCAGATGCTTGCTTTCGAAGAGGAACGCCTGCACGACCAGCAGCGCCGTCAAAACCACCACCCCCACTCCCCACAGCCAGTCATCCCCCAGCATGGAGCGGGAGCGAGGCCGGACGAGGCGTTGGCGAGCCTCGGCGAAAATCCCGCCGGCTCGATCCTCGCCGCCCGATGGCTCGGATTCCTCCAAGCCACCGAGACGCCACCGGGGGACGATGGGCGTGGCCGCCGCTTCCTGCTGGCCCGCCAGAGGGAGGTGCGCCGCCGCTTGCACGCCATCGGCGGATTCCGCCTCCGGCACGCTCACTTCCAAAGACGTCCCGGCATTGAACACCAGTTGGCAGCGCCCGCACAGCACATCCTCAGCGCCCGCCCGCAGCAGGCGGGAATTAACGCGGTAGGGGGTGTGGCACTCGGGGCAGCGGGTGTACACGGATCACTCGGCGCGTTTGACACCGGCCAGCAACACCCAATCCTCTTGGATCACGGTGGGCGCCAGTTCGACACGGGATTCATAGGCGCGGCGGACGGTCTCCGCCTGCATGGCGAGGATGCCCGACAAGGCCAGGCGTCCGCCGGGCCGCAAGTGGGCGAGGATGGCGTCGGCCAGCTCGACCAAGGGTCCGGCGAGGATGTTGGCGAGCAGGATGTCAGCGGGCTGGGTCGGCAAGTCCTTGGGATAGCCGAGCTTTAATCCGGCTTCAACGCCATTTTTGCGGGCATTGTCGGCGCTGGCGGTGATGGCCTGCGGGTCGATGTCCACACCCCATGCGGAGTCCGCGCCCAGCTTGAGGGCGGCGACGGCAAGGATGCCGGAGCCGCAGCCGTAGTCGACGACGGCCTGGTCGGCCAAATCCTGGCCGTCCAGCCATTCCAGACACAGCGCCGTGGTGGGGTGGGTGCCGGTGCCGAAGGCCAGCCCCGGATCGAGGATGACATTGACGGCGGCGGGGTCCGGCGGCGCGAAGCCGGTGGGGCAGACCCACAGCCGCCGCCCGAACTGCATGGGCTTGAAATGATCCAGCCAGGCCCGCTCCCACACTTGGTCCTCGATGGTGGCCCAAACCCAGTCGGCCAGCCGACCGCCGAATTGGGCCTCCACCGCCGCGCGTACTTCGGCCTCGTCCGCGTCGGCTTCGAACAGCGCGATGACCTGGGTCCGCCGCCAAAGCGGGGTTTCGCCCGGCTTCGGCTCGAACAAGGGCTGGTCGCCCGCGTCCTCGAAGCCGACCGACACCGCGCCGATGTCCACGAACAGGTCAGACAGCGGCTCGGCCTGGGCTTCATCCACCGTGACGGTCGCTTGGCGCCACATCAGTGCTTCAATCCCAGCTTCTTTTCCAGATAGTGGATGTTCTGCCCACCGGCCTGGAAGCCCTTGTCGTTGATGATGTCCAGCAACAGCGGGATGTTGCAGTTGATGCCGCCGATGACCATTTCGCTGAGGGCCATGCGCATCCGGGCGATGGCGGTGTCGCGGGTCTCGCCGTGGGCGATGAGCTTGCCGATCATCGAGTCGTAGTAAGGCGGCACCCGGTAGCCATTGTAGATGTGGGTCTCGACCCGGATGCCGGGACCGCCGGGCATGTGGAACTGCTCGATCAGGCCGGGGCTGGGCACGAAGCTCTTGGAGTCCTCGGCGTTGATGCGGCACTCAATGGCGTGACCGCGCATCTGCACGTCCTCCTGCCGGAAGGACAGCGGCTCGCCCGCCGCGATCATCAGCTGCTCCTTCACGATGTCGAAGCCCGTGACCATCTCCGTCACGGGATGCTCGACCTGGACGCGGGTGTTCATCTCGATGAAGTAGAACTCGCCATCCTGATAGAGGAACTCGAAGGTGCCCGCGCCGAGGTAGCCGATTTCCTGGCACGCCTTGACGCAACGCATCCCCATGGCCTGGCGCTTTTCTTCGCTGAGGCCGGGGGCCGGGGCTTCCTCCACCACCTTCTGATGGCGGCGCTGGGTGGAGCAGTCGCGCTCGCCCAGATGCACCACGTTGCCGTGGCTGTCGGCCAGCACTTGGAATTCCACATGGCGCGGGTTCTCCAGGAACTTCTCCATGTACACCATATCGTTGTTGAAGGCCGCGCCCGCCTCGCCACGGGTCAGGGTGATGGCGGAATGCAGGTTGGCCTCGCTGTGGACCACCCTCATGCCGCGACCGCCGCCGCCGCCCGCCGCCTTGATGATGATGGGGAAGCCGATCCGCCGGGCGATCTTGAGGTTGTCCTCATAGTTATCGCCCAAAGGACCGTCGGAACCGGGCAGGCAGGGAATCCCGGCTTTTTTCATGGCCTCGATGGCGGCCACTTTGTCACCCATAATGCGGATAGTTTCGGGCCGGGGACCGATGAAGATAAAGCCGCTCTGGATGACCTTTTCCGCGAAGTCGGCGTTCTCCGACAGGAACCCGTAGCCGGGGTGGATGGCCACCGCGTCGGTGACTTCGGCGGCGCTGATAATGGCGGGGACGTTGAGGTAGCTTTCTTTGGACGAGGCCGGGCCGATGCAGACGGACTCGTCGGCAAGCCGGACATGCTTGAGGTCGCGGTCGGCCTCGGAATGCACGGCCACGGCCTTGATGCCGAGTTCACGGCAGGCCCTAAGTATACGCAGGGCGATCTCGCCCCGATTGGCGATCAGGATTTTACCGAGCATGGCAACACCTAGAAGTGGGCAAAAGGGAGCGCGGGGCCGTTATTCAATGATGAACAGCGGTTGGTTGTATTCCACGGGCTGCCCGTTCTCCACCAGAATCTTGGTGATCTTGCCGGATTTGTCCGCCTCGATTTGGTTGAGGATTTTCATCGCCTCGATGATGCACAGGGTCTCGCCCGCCTCGACCCGCTGGCCGACCTCGACGAATAACTTGGCCCCCGGCGTCGGCGAGCGATAGAAGGTGCCGACCATGGGCGAGCGGACGATGTGGCCGGTGATGCGGTCGCCGTCGTCTTTCGGCGCGTCCGCCATGGGCGCGGCCATGTGGACCTGAGGCATTCCCGCGCCCATGGGCAGGCCGGCCTGGAACGGTTGCTGAACCGTACTCACGCTGCTGTAGCGGCTGATGCGCACGGATTCTTCCCCTTCTTTGATTTCAATTTCCGCGATGTCGGAGTCGCCGATCATTTCGATCAGCTTTTTTATTTTTCTAATATCCATTGTTTTATTGACCTTTCTCTAGGTGATGGATGGCGGCTTGCATAGCGAGTTCGTAGCCAAGGGCACCCAGCCCGCAAATGACGCCCTTGGCTATGTCGGACAGATAGGAATGCTTGCGGAATGGCTCCCGCGCATGGACATTGGAGAGATGGACTTCGATGAACGGCAAGCGGGTCGCCAGGAAGGCGTCGCGCAGGGCGATGCTGGTGTGGGTGTAGGCACCCGGATTGATGAGGATGAAATCCACCGAGTCCCGGTAGGCCGCGTGGATGCGGTCGATGAGTTCGTGTTCGGCGTTGCTTTGGAAGAATTCGATGCGGTGGCCGGGATTCTGGGCGACGACCCGCTCCTCGATGTCGTCGAGCGTCTGGCTGCCGTAGAGGCCCGGTTCCCGAACACCCAGCAAATTGAGGTTCGGACCATTGAGGACGAGGATGCTTGCCATGAAAAACCGCCGATGTTCCGAATTGCGCAAAAAGCCGGGGAAAAACGAAGGTATTTTGCCGAAACGGCTAGATATTGTCCATTAATCAGCGTTTTCCGGCAGGGCAATCGCACCATGTGGTTTTATGTCCCCTCGCCAGCGGGAGAGGGTTAGGGTGAGGGGGAAATCAAATAAGGTTTCTTCTTAAAAATTGCTTCGGCGGGTGGACTTGAAACGCCAAGCCAAGAAGAAATCATGTTTTTCACCCCCTCACCCCAGCCCTCTCCCGGTGGGCGAGGGAGAAAATCACATGGCGCGATTGCCCTGCGATTTC
>NZ_JBTEKS010000384.1:0-4086 GCF_054333355.1 Methylomagnum sp.
CGGATGTCGTCGAGGCTGGTAAAGATCATCGTAGGAGTGCCATTAAGGAAAGATTGAGGGAAATATTGCTTGATTTTACCCTGACAGCCTTAAAGTAACAATTGTGAACAATATACTTATGATAATTTGGGAACATCTCTAGTGGTGACAGATCGGATAATTTTGTTCTATTAATGGTTAAGCTTTCGAGTTTATGTAATTCCGCCAAGGGCGATATATCGAGAAGTTGAGTTGAGGAGCAATCAAGTGATATTAAATTCCGCATCCCTGCAATCGGCGTTAGGTCGGATAGTGGATTAAGATGGCAATCAAGTGATTCTAGCTGGCTCAGTTTTGCTAGGGGTGATAAATCAGAAATTTGATTTCTTCCGCAATTGAGAGATTGTAGATGTTTGAGATTTTTCAAAATGGAAACATCCGTTATTTCTCCATAAAAACCGAGTTCCTTTAGCCATGCTAACTCATCTAATTGTTTGGGCAATTCCGTTAGATAAAGCTCTCGAAGATTGAGGTCTCCGGTTTTCTCCAGTTTTTCCTTTTCGATAAGCGCAAGGGCACGAGCGAAATCATCAGAATTTGACATAACGGCAGGCTCCAAACGGCGGGCAGGATAGTCGGGCTATTGTGGTGGATGAAAGCCTTTTGTAACAGCCCGCCGCGCATCGCTAACAACCGGCCTGATCGTTCCCGCGCCTTGCGTCACCGCCATCAAGCCGCCCTGGAGTCCGAACTTCAGTTTGGACGGGCCACGGGGGCATTCAGAACTCGTCCAAACTGAAGTTCGGACTCCAGACGCCAAGCCGCGCCCTCGTGGAGTCCAATGCTTGCTTTTGGCGTTTCCGACCTCATCCAAAGCAAGCTTTGGACTCCAAGGCTATTTCCCCCTCCCTTGGGGGCATAATGTCGCTTCACGGCGAATTCAAAACCCCAGGAGATTGCGCCATGCTGAAAACCTACGAAGCCATCTACGACCACGGCAAAATCGAATGGCTGGGAACACCCCCGCCCGATGCCCGCCTCAGAATCAAAGTCCTCGTCGAACAACCCGACGCCAGCCCGGAAGCCCCGCCCCGCCGCCGCCGCGCCCCGCCGCCCGAACTGAAAGGCAGCGTCACCTGGGTAGGCGACCCGACCGAATCGCTATTCACAGAAGCCGAATGGGAAGAATTCCACGACCGCACCGCCCGCCAGATTGCCGGTGACCCGGAGGCGTTCCGGTGAACGCCGATTCGTTGGTGCTGCTTGATACCCACGTCTGGATTTGGTGGGTGGAACAGGATGACCGTCTGCCAAAGAGGTTGGCGGAAATCGTTGAAGATCAGGACAACCGCATAACCATATCGGCGGTTTCCATCTACGAACTCACCTACGGGGCGCACAGGGGAAGAATTAGGCTCAACCGGGAAGTCGATGACTGGATCAAACGCGCCACGGTCGGCGCGGACATCGCGGTTATGCCGGTGGATGCCGCCATCGCTCGGCGGGCCGGGCATTTGCCGCCACACCATGGCGATCCGCTGGACCGAATAATCATTGCGACGGCCATTCAGGTTGATGCTCGTTTGGCGAGTCTCGATACCGCGTTTCCGGCTTACCGCGAACTTGATGAACATCTCATCAGGCATTAACGGGTTCTCGCAGAAGCCATCCCCCCGTATGACCACCGAAAACGCACCAACCCGTCTCGCCACAACTCAATGTCAGTGACGCTCCTTGTGGGAACGATGCAAAGTCAGGCCACAAAAAAGCCCGCACGAAGCGGGCTTTCTTGTTGGGTGCCTAGAGTGGCGCTTACATCACCAACGGCGCTGGCGGAAGTCCGCCAAACGGGTCGTTGGCCTTAATCATGCCCACCTGGTGGCTCAGCATCTTTATCAACTGCTCCGCCAGCTCAACCGTCATCACGAGGGGTTGAAGCGAAGGAACATCCTCGCCCTCGTCTTGCTCCACGCGAGGCGCCATGACCACATACGAAGTGGGACCGGCGGGTGTTTGGCCGTGAATCGCGCCAACGCCCCAGGCACCGACGGGGATCAGGTCGTTTACATTAATTTGTGCTGCTTCTTGTTCCATTCGTGACTCTCTGCTCTCTGTCTCTGGTTGTCGTGATAGTGATTGCAAGGCGCTGGAATTTATACCGCTTTTCTTTTCCGGCGACCACGTTTAGCCCCTCATCCACATAAAAAGAGGCGCTCCATCTCCGGCGGGTCGCCCCTTTTTCGTCCAGGCCGAAACCGCCTTAAATATCCAAATTCGCCACCTCCAGCGCGTTCTTCTCGATGAAGTCGCGGCGTGGCTCCACTTGATCGCCCATCAGCGTGGTGAAAACCTCGTCGGCGGTGATGGCGTCCTCGATCCTCACTTGCAGCAGGCGGCGAGTGTTGGAATCCAGCGTGGTTTCGAACAGCTGCTCCGGGTTCATCTCGCCCAAGCCCTTGTAGCGCTGGATGTGCTGGCCGCGCTTGGCCTCGCCCATCATCCAGGCGAACGCCTGCTTGAAGTTGCGCACCCGTTCCTTCTTCTCGTCGGCGGCGATGTAGGTGTCCGGGCCGAATAAGCCCTCGGCGGTATGCCCGAAACCCGCCAGCCGCCGGTAATCGCCCGAGCCAAAGAAGCCCGCGCTAAGCTCAAAGTTCTTGTATACGCCGTGCAGCCGCTTGCTGACGTGGGCGCGGAAATCCTCCGGCTGCTCGCCGAATCTTAGGTCAAAGCTGAAACGCGCCCCCGGTTCCAGGCGGTTGACCCGCTCGGCCAGCCGCTCGAACCACGCCTCGCAGTGCGGGCGATCCGCGATGGACTCCGCGTCCAGGGCGGGCAATTCGGTCAGCGCATCCAGCAGGGTCTCGTCATAGCGATGGGAGAGCCGGTCCACCACCGTCCGCACCGCCAGGTATTCCCGCGCCAGTTGCTCCAAGCCTTGCCCCTGAATCGGCGGCGTGATTTCGTCCGGGTAGAGGCGGGTCTTTTCCAGCGCCATTTGCAGCAGGTAGTTGTTCAACTCATTGTCGTCCTTGACGTACTGCTCCTGCTTGCCCTTCTTGACCTTGTACAGCGGCGGCTGGGCGATGTAGATGTGGCCGCGCTCAATCAACTCGGGCATTTGCCGGTAGAAGAAAGTCAGCAGCAGGGTGCGGATGTGGGAGCCGTCCACGTCGGCGTCGGTCATGATGATGATGCGGTGATAGCGCAGCTTGTCCGGGTCATATTCCTCCCGGCCAATCCCGCAGCCCATGGCGGTGATGAGCGTGCCGACTTCCTCCGAGGAAATCATCCGGTCGAACCGCGCCCGCTCCACGTTAAGGATTTTGCCCTTGAGCGGCAGGATCGCCTGGGTGCGGCGGTCGCGGCCCTGCTTGGCGGAGCCACCGGCGGAATCGCCCTCGACGATGAACAGTTCGGACAGCGCCGGGTCTTTCTCCTGACAATCGGCCAGCTTGCCGGGCAATCCGGCGATGTCCAGGGCGCTCTTGCGGCGGGTCATCTCGCGGGCCTTGCGGGCGGCCTCGCGGGCGCGGGCGGCGTCGATCATCTTGTTGGCGATGGTCTTGCCGATGTTGGGGTTCTCCAGCATGAATTCCTGAAACTTCTCGGACATGGCCGATTCGACCACCGGCTTCACCTCCGAGGACACCAGCTTGTCCTTGGTTTGGGAGGAGAACTTGGGATCGGGTACCTTCACCGACAAGA
The DNA here is from genome assembly GCF_054333355.1 of Methylomagnum sp. NCBI lineage: Bacteria > Pseudomonadati > Pseudomonadota > Gammaproteobacteria > Methylococcales > Methylococcaceae > Methylomagnum > Methylomagnum sp. Next base: position 3,688 of record NZ_JBTEKS010000384.1, read on the forward strand.
TAGCGGTCAGACCTTCGCGGGCGTCGTCGCCGGAAGTTTCGACCTTTTGCTTTTTCAGCAGCCCTTGTTCCTCGATGTACTGGTTCAGGGTGCGGGTCAAGGCACCCCGGAAACCGGCCAAGTGGGTGCCGCCGTCGCGCTGGGGGATGTTGTTGGTGAAGCAGTAGATGTTCTCCTGATAGGAGTCATTCCACTGCAAGGCCGCTTCCACGGTGATGCCGTCCTTCTCGGTGTGGACGTAGAACACCTTGTCGAACAGCGGCGTTTTGTTCTTATTGAGATGCTCGACGAAGGCGCGGATGCCGCCCTCGAACTCGAACAGGTCGCTCTTGTCGTCGCGCTCGTCCTGGAGGGTGATGCGCACGCCGGAGTTGAGGAAGGACAACTCGCGCAGGCGCT
>NZ_JBTEKS010000385.1:0-4075 GCF_054333355.1 Methylomagnum sp.
GTGAAATAGCGGTCGGAAGTGACGGGGATACGCCCAAAATGGTGTTGGAATAAGCTGCCGGTACGGGCATAGGCTTTGTTGATGGCCTTGGCGTAGGCGTTCAGCCAATTGTTGGAAGCCTGACTGATAGCGCGACGGTCAAGCTCAAGACCGACCCGGTTTTGGAAACCGAGTCGGTCTGCGGGTTGATCCGACGGATCAAGGCGCTCTGTCCGCATCCGTACTAAAAAATGGAAGTGATTGGGCAGCAGGCAATACGCAAACGTGGCGGCCACCGGGTCAATATGCTTGGCATAAAGCCGCATGAAATAACCGAAGTTGCGTTCCTCCATGAAAATGTTCATGCGATTTATCCCGCGATTGTAGATGTGGTAGTACACGCCGGGTTCCAAGGGAGTTAAGGTTTGCATACAGACAAGACCGAGCCGGTTTTAAAAACCGACTCGGTCTGATTGCGCATCCTTCCACGCCTGAAACATCAACACACTCCACAAGTAATACGACCAATTGCGCCGCCCCGATTGGTGCTGCACCCATTTCTCCCACACCAAGGTCGGGTTGAAATAGCCTTCCTGCTTCAAGCGCTTCCGGTCGATGAGCGCCTCGGCCCATTCCTTGAGCGGCCCGCGCAGCCAAATATCAATGGGCACGCCGAAGCCCATCTTCGGGCGGTCCATGATTTCCTGTGGCACGTAGCGATAGAGCATTTGCTTGAGTATCCACTTGCCCTGGCTCTCGCGAATCTTCATATTCAGTGGCAGTCGCCAAGCGAATTCCACCACCCGGTGATCCAACAGCGGCACCCGCGTTTCCAGGCTCACGCCCATGGCGGCGCGGTCCACTTTCACCAGGATGTCGTCGGGCAGATAGCTCACCGTGTCGATGTACATCATGCGATGCTCGAAGTCCCGCAGTTCCGGCCATTGCACCGGATCGTTCAGCACCGTCAGCGGCTCCACGCCGCCCTTCACCACGCGGGCCGGTTCCTTCCAGTGGGAAATCAGGTCGAAGAACACATCCTCGGGCCGCTTGGCGCCCAGGAACGACGCCAGTTTATGCACCTTGTCGCCCGGCCCGCAGTAGCGCAGCCCGGCGGGCAGCATGAAGCCGAACACCCGGAACAGGGTATTCCATTGATGCGGCGGCACCACCGTCAGCGCCGCCGCCAACGCCATGCGGGCGCTGCGCGGCAGGTAACGCATCTTGCGCTGAATCTTCATCCCCCAGAAATAGCGGGAATAACCGCCCAGCAACTCGTCGCCGCCATCGCCGGACAGGCTCACCGTGACGTGCCGCCGGGCCAGTTGCGACACCAGGAAGGTGGGAATCTGCGAGGAGTCGGCGAACGGCTCGTCGTACAGGGCCGGGAGCCTGGGAATCACCGCCATGGCCTCCTCGGGCGTGACGTACAGCTCGGTGTGGTCGGTGCCGAGATGCTGGGCCACGGCCTTGGCGTGTTCCGCCTCGTTGTACTCCGCCTCGTTGAAGCCGATGGTGAAGGTCTTGATGGGCCGGGACGACTGCGCCTGCATCAAGGCCACCACGGCGGTCGAGTCGAACCCACCGGACAGGAACGCGCCCAGCGGCACGTCGGCCATCATTTGCCCGGCGACGGCTTGGCGCAGCAGCTTGTCCAGTGACTCCACCGCCTCCGCGTCGGTCCCGGCGAAGGGCTGCATCTGGCCGCGCAGGGCCGCGTCCCGTACCGTCCAGTAGGACACTGGATGGTTGTCGTAGCGATGCACGCCCAGCGCCAGGAACGTGCCCGCCGGAAGTTTCTTGATGCCCTTGTAGATGGTGAACGGACCCGGCACGTAGTTGTGCCGGAGGTACAGGGTCAGCGCCTCGCGGTCGATTTCGCCCTGGAACGCGGGATGGGCCTTGAAGGCTTTCAACTCCGAGCCGAACAACAGCGTGTTGCCCTGCCAGCCGTAATATAGCGGCTTCTCGCCCATCCGGTCGCGGGCCAGGTACAACACCCGGTCGTGGCGGTCCCACAGGGCGAAGGCGAACATGCCGACGAACTTCTTCAGCGCGTCGCCCACGCCCCAGGCTTCCACCGCCGCCAGCAGGGTTTCGGTGTCGGAATGGCCGCGCCAGCCTTTGATTCCCTCTCCCCCTGGGAGAGGGTGAGGGCGATCAAATAATGGATGTTCGGGCGCCGTCCCGCCGGCTTCCAGTTCCGCCCGAAGATTTAAGTGGTTGTAGATTTCGCCGTTGAACGCGACCACATAGCGCCCGCTGCGGGACAGCATGGGCTGGTGCCCGGCGGCGGAGAGATCAAGGATGGACAGCCGCCGGTGTCCCAGCGCCACGCAGGCCATGGGGTCGGTCCACACGCCGCCGTCGTCGGGTCCGCGATGATGGAGGGTTTCGTTCATCCGTCCGACGATGTTGCTCAAGGCGTCGGCGGGGGTGTTTTCGGAACGGTCCAGGAAACCGGCAAATCCGCACATGGGTGGTTGTTCTCGTTGGATAGGGGAATAACAGTGGTTTTGTGTAGGGTGGGTTAGGCGCACTCCGTACAAAGCCGATAATTCCGGTCGGCCTTGCCGTGCGCCGTAACCCACCGTCCTAACCGGCATGGTGGGTTATGGCGCACGGGAAGATCAACGGGGGATTTTAGATTTCCCGTGGTGTGCGCCTAACCCACCCTACAAAATTACGCATCACGAATTTCGCGCAATTCTTCATACAAATCTTGGTAAGCCGCCGCCGCCGCCGCCAGGGAGAAATGTTCCAGCACCCGTGCCCGCGCCGCCGCGCCCAATGCGTGGCGTTTCTCCGGCCCTAGCTCAATCAGCGCCGCCAAGGCTACGGCTAGCGCCTCGGAATCACTCGGCGGCACCACGCGCCCGGTCTCGCCCACCAGCCACGCGGCGTCGCCCACGTCCGTGACCACACAGGGCAGCCCCGCCGCCATGGCCTCGCCCACCGCCATGGGGAAGGCTTCGCCATAGGCCGAACTCATGCACAGCACATCCAGCCCGGCCATGATCCTAGCCATGTCGCCACGCTCGCCCAGCAGGTGGACTCGGCCAGAGAGACTACAGGATTCAATCATCCCGGCCAGCGCCGCGTTGCCCGATTCAATGCCGGGACCGGCCAGCGCCAGCCGCACATCGTCCGGGCTGTCCCTAAGCAGGCTCACCGCCCGCAGCAAATTGCCATGATCCTTCATCGGATGGAAGCGGGCAATCAGGCCGATTAACACCGTTCGCTCGTCGGCGCCAATCTCGGCCCGGAAGCTTCGCCGTGCTTCGGCGTCGGGCCGGAACGCCTCGCCGTCAAAACCGTTGGGAATGATCCGGCGCTGACGGTCGCGGAAGCCGAACGCCCCGTGTTGATCGGCGCTGACCCGGCTGACGTAGACCGTGGCGGCGGGCTGGCGGGACAGCGCCCGGCTGAGTTGGATGATGGCCCGCGTCGCCCGGCGTTCCGCCGCGAAATCGTACAGCGAATAATGAACGCCCCACACCACCGGCATCCGCCCGATCAATCCAGCCAGCGAGGCGGCGAGGTTGCCGTGGTACATCCAGCCTTGCAGCAGGTCGGGCCGTAGTTCCCGGATCAGCCGGAAAAGCCGCCACAAACCCGCCACGGTGGGCCGACCCGCTGGCATGTCCAGCGTATGCACCGGAATCCTCAGAGCCTCGATCCGCTCGCCCACCGCGCCCCGGTCGATGAGGGAAATGACGACAGGCTCGAACCGCCGCCGGTCCAGGCCGGACAGCAGCTTGTACAGCATCATTTCAGCGCCGCCGGTATACAGCCCGGTGATGACGTGGCAGACGCGGATCATAAAATTGCATCTCGTTCCCACGCTCCGGCGTGGGAATGCCGTCTTGGCCGCTCCTGCGGCCCGGCGGTGTTTGCGATGCTGGAGCGTCGCCCACGGCATTCCCACGCCGGAGCGTGGGAACGAGAAGAAGGAAATTTTCTGTCCATCTACAGCATCGCCTCAATCTCGGCCAGCGTGCCCCGCACCAGCGAATCCACGCTGAGGTTTTCCTCGACCCGCCGCCGCGCCGCCAAGGATAGCGCCGGGCTGTCCCGGTCGAGGCGGCGTAGCATT
>NZ_JBTEKS010000386.1:0-4068 GCF_054333355.1 Methylomagnum sp.
GGACCGCGGCTTCACCCTGGATTGGGACGCCCTGCGTGAGCGGGTCAAGGAAGTGGGGATGCGCAACAGCAACACCATGGCGATTGCGCCCACCGCGACCATTTCCAACATCTGCGGCGTGTCGCAATCCATCGAGCCGACCTTCCAGAACCTGTTCGTGAAGTCGAACCTGTCGGGCGAGTTCACCGTGGTCAACCCGTACCTGGTGGCCGAGCTGAAGAAGCACGACCTGTGGGACGCGGTGATGATCAACGATCTGAAGTATTACGACGGCAGCGTGCAGAAGATCGAGCGGGTGCCGGAGGAGATCAAGCAGATGTACGCCACCGCGTTTGAACTGGATGCGCGTTGGCTGATCGAGGCGGGTTCGCGGCGGCAGAAGTGGATCGACCAGGCGCAGTCGCTCAATCTGTACATGGCCGAGCCGTCGGGCAAGAAGCTGGACAATCTTTATAAGCTGGCCTGGGTGCGCGGTCTCAAGACCACCTATTACCTCCGCACCATGGGCGCGACCCACGTTGAGAAGAGCACAGCCTTCGACGGCAAGTTGAACGCGGTGAAGTCGGGCGATGACGGCGCGGCGGTGCTGAATATGCCGGTGGCCTCGTCGGATGTCCGGGCGGACAGCGGGCCGAAGGTTTGCTTGATTGATGATCCTACTTGTGAGGCTTGTCAGTAATTTGGAGGTAAGAATGAGTTACAAAGACCCTTATCCTTGGACATTAGCTAGGCCAGTTATATTGGATAATGTAGTGATCTTGGCAGCGGCCATTATGTTCGGATTGTCTGGCTGGTTTTATTTTTTGGGTGAAAGCTCGAAAGTTTATATGACTGGCACAGTTGTCGGCCTGCTGGTTGCATTGCTCAAATATAGGGATGACTCGTTGTTCAAAAAGAACTACGCTCAACTGGATCTCTTGTCTGGATGTTTCGTAGATATGAAGATACTGACTTTCTTTGCCAGTATGCGTAATTATATTGCTTCCAGAAGTGCCCTGGTTTTAATTGCGGTCGGGGTAATTTTGTTACTTAACAACGTTGTCCCAATGGCTTAAATAAGGAGATTCACAAAGAAAGTTCTGTGTTTCGCAGTCGGTTCTTGCCGCCACCGTGACTGCTTCAATACGGAAAATGGCAATGAAGTCTGGACGCACCGATTCCGGCTGACCAAAAGACCGGTGCATGGTTGGGAAGAAAGGGATGAAAAGACCATCTTCGACACCGCCAGCAAACACCTTTCATTTGCGAATTTTGGCTTTCGGAGCCTTGTACCACGATTTGAGTGCGGGCTTTGAACCACTAACAGCGCTCGTCCTCACGGTACTCGTGGGGGCGTGGCTCGCAGACTTGTAGGGCTGTTTTGGTCCGCTGTGCAAGCGGCGGACCATTATTTTTATGGTTAAATTTCCAACATAAGGGCGGGAGTATGGGGCAAGGTTATATATACGTATTGGCAAATAGCTCGATGCCTAATGTCGTAAAAATTGGCAAGACAAACCGAACTCCTAGCGAAAGAGCGCAAGAACTATCAAAAGTAACTGGTGTGCCAACCCCGTTTATCGTTGTGTACGAGAAATTGGTTGGCGACCCGGAAGGAATGGAGTCCTTTGTACATACCCTTCTTGCCGATAAGGGGTATCGTCTCTCGGAAAATAGAGAGTTTTTCACGGCACCGGTATCCATAGTAATCGAAGCCATATTGCAAGCGCCCGCCACATTTCAACAGTTAAAGCAAATAAATGGAAACTCTCTAACTGAGGAAGAAAAAGATGACCTTGATTATCCATGGCTAGGCGTTTGGAATCAGGCTAATGATTATTTGCATGGGAGTGAAGACTGTTTTGAGGATCATCAAGAAGCACTAAAGCTATATAAAAAAGCCACAAAGCTTGGATGCCATCTCGCCTATGAGAGAATCGCATACATGCATTTTTACGGTCATTCCGACGTGCCGTTGGATAATAAAGCAGCATTGCAAGCCTGCAAAGATGGCGCAAGCAACGGAAATTATGTTTGTTATCTATGGATGACCCGAGTTTTTCTTAGGCAAAATCAAGTTGAGAATGCTCGGAAGTGCCTTGTAAAGTTTGTTGAGGAGCGAGAGGCTAGACCGGATGCACTCGTTGAAGATAAGCTGGCTGTAACAAATCCACTGATGCACACAATAGGAGATTGTTTTAAATCTGGATTGATACCTTCAGGGCTGGTTGAGAAACATATCAAAGCAAATTCCGAAGAGCTTTTGCAAGAAATTGATTACTATATCGAAATGGCAAGACGGGAAGGTTTAAAAAATCCTGAAAATCTTTATTTAAATATTAGAAGTTGGGTAACTAAATAATAAAGTAGGATGGATTATCGCGGAATATATCCTGCTTTAATGCCTCGCTTTGATGGGTTTCGCTGCGCTTCACCCATCCTATAATATACGATTAAAACACGATGCGATGCGGTGATATGCCATGAAATGCGAAATGGGGTGAAATATCCGATTATGGCGACTCGGCCATGACGAATTATCGCCGCTTCTATATTCCCGGCGGCACCTACTTCTTCACGGTCAATCTCAACAACCGCTCGCAACGCCTGCTGGTCGAAAACATCGACGCCTTGCGCCAAGTCAGGGTAGGGCGGATAAGCGGAGCGCATCCGCCGCCTTGGTTGGGTGGATGCGCTTCGCTTATCCCACCCTACGTACACTGATCTGGCTTCGCTTACATCAACAGAACCCAGGCTTGCCTTGCGCAAGGCGCTCCGGCGCTTCGACTCGACGAATCGCGTATCGAATCCAAATAAGCACCGCTATAAGCAAGGACCGAACACATTCCCCCGCAGGCAATTTCAGGACTGCATGACCGCCATCACCGCCCAACTCGCCGACGGCTCCTCCGCGTCGATGGGTAGATAAACCACCCGCCCGACCGTTTTTTCCGCCACGGCGTCGGCCACGGCTTCCCGGACCTTGGCGGAATTCCGCCGCGCCCACACCACTCTCCGCAGCCGATCCCAGCCCCAATGCTCGAAGGGCGTGGCCAATTTCTCGCCGTCCCATTTCGCCTCGTAATTGCCAAGGTAAAGCTCCAGCTCGTTGATGACGCTGTCCTCGTCGTTTTCTTCGGACGGGTCTTCGCCGAATTGCGACCAGCGAAACCGTTCCCCCAGGAAAAAAACCACCGTTTCTTCGCTCATTGCTTGTCTCCGGGCCAGGATGAATACCGTTTAAAAAAGTGGGAGCGGGCTTTAGCCCGCGACTTGGTTTGGCTGTCGCGGGCGCTCCCGCTGAACGCGCTAAACCACCGAAGCCCGGCGCGGCAAAGACCAATGCCCGCCGCCCGCCGCTTGCAGCTTGGCCGCCAGTTCCTCGCGGGCGGTCGCGCCGCCGCCCCGCAGAAATGTCATTTCCTCCGGGGTAAGCAACGTGACCGCCACCAGCCGCACCTCGCCGCCCGGCAACTGAATGGTGGTCGGCAGCCCCGCCGCCGCCACGTTCAGCAGGGCGCCCGCCCGGCCCCGGCCATCCTTCAAATGGTCGATGGCGAATCCCATGGACAGGAAACCCGACTCAAGCAGCGTGTCCCGCAAACGGTGGTGCCCGGCGAGGATGTGGCTGATTTCGGCCAGCATGGGAAACAGCCAGGTGTCGGCGGCCAGGAATAGGGGCGCGTCGTCGGGCAGTCCCGATTGCGGGCTGTCGATGAAGACTTCCAGCCCCAGGCCGGTTTCCGGGCGGTTGCGTTCCACCCAGGGATCGGACAGGCCATCCGAAAAAATCAGCAGCCGACCCTCGCGGCGGATGGCCCGCCACGCCGGACCCGCAGGCCAATCCGGGCCTTCGCCCATCGGACCCATGAGCGAAGTCAGGGCCGTGCTGGTCCCGTCGCCGAGCGCTTCGATGGCCTCGGTGCGGGCTTGGGCGGCCATTTGCAGGCGGTCGGAGTAACGCAGCCCGACGGGATGATCGGTGGGGTTTGGAGTAGGCATGGGGGGTTCCGGCGTTGTGGTTATGGGGAGGAAAAGGAACTGTGGGAGTGGGCTTTAGCCCACGAGAAGCCGCGTCAATCGTGGGCT
>NZ_JBTEKS010000387.1:0-4062 GCF_054333355.1 Methylomagnum sp.
GCGTGCTGGTCGCGCCTGGGGTCGATGCGGCCCGGTATCTGTTTCGCGAGAGCGGGGGAACAGAAGCCGTAGGTCAGGCGGACCATGCCGAAGTAGTCGATCACCGGGTCCAGCACATTGATCGCCAAGTCCAGCAGGGCCGTGTAGCTCTCCGGGCGCTGGGGCAGGTTGGGGAGGCCGGTGCGGCCTTGGGTCTCGCCGCATTCGATGAGCTGCCGGTAGGTGAGGAACCGGCCACAGGGCTCGTCGAGGGCGGGCACGCCGTGCGACCGGACCAGCGCGAAGCCCTCCACCGCCCAGCGGTGTTGGGCCAGAGCTTGATCGAAGGCCGCCGGGCCGGGGCCATAGCCGGACAGGTCGAACAGGCCCAGCCGGTCCAGCGCTTCCTCGAAGGCCAGTTGTTCCGGGTAGTGGGGGAATTCCTCGTTGATGTAGCGGGACTTGCGGTAGAGCGGGGGCGGCGGGTAGTCGTCGCCGTAGGCGAAGTAGTCGATGTCCTGCTCGCGCAGCTTGATCTTCACCCGCTCCACCATCCGGGGCAGCGGTTGCCCCTCGAAGTCGTCATAGCGCATGAGGCTGAGCTTGCCGGAGCCGATGTGGACCTTCACCAGGTCGGCGTGACCGTAGTCGCCGTACAGCGTCGCCGCGCCGCCCACGTAGATTCTCAGCAGGGGCGGTAGCTGCTCGATCAGGCTCACATGCAGTTGCAGGGACTTCCCCGGTTCCAGCCAGCCCAGGCCGTGTTCCGCCGCTTCCCGGCAAGCCTGGGCCAGGGCTTCGGTGTTGGCGATTTGGAACAGCCGCTCGCGGGCCACCGCCTGCGCCGTGTCGTAGTCGCCGAAGAAGTGCTTGATGTCCCGTTGCAGGCCGGGTTCCAGGTGCTTGTAGGGTTCGCGCCGCTGGAACTGGTTGAGGGCGAAGTACACGGTCAGGTCGGCCAGCCGCGCCGCCCTGGCCGCTTCGATGGCCTCGGACCCGCGCTGGTTCTCCACGCCGCGCAGGGCGCCGGACAGGCTGCCGAAGCCCGCCAACAGTCCCGGCAGGCCCGCGACTTCGGACTTGTCGGGCTTCCGCCCCAGGTTCAGCCATTGCGCCCAGAGGCGGTCCAATGCCTCGCGGTGGATTTCGTACTTGTCGGCCTTCGGTTCCCGCCGCGTCACCGCCGGGCGTTCCCGCGCGGTCGGATCGCGCAGCAGGTTGCGGCGGCTGCGGTGGCGGTCCATCAGGAAGCGCTGCTCGGCGTCCTTGTCGCGGAACACGTACAGCACGCCGGGGGCGCCACCGGGATGGCCTCCTCGTCCAGGGTGGCTTCGAGGAACGCCTTGATCTCCGCCTGGGTGAAGTATTTCTGGAAGGTGCCGCGCTGGGTCAGCACGCCGTCGCGGAAGCTTTTGCCCCGTGGGTCGTTCTGGTTGGCGAGCATCACCGACACCACCAGCAGCCGTTCGGCCAGGGCGTAGGCGCGGGTGAGGGCGTCCACCCGCTCGTCGAAGTCCTCGATGACGTTGATGACGAAGCCCAGGTTCACGATGTCCGCCGGGTGGATGGGCCGGTCGGGGGCGTGGTAGGGGTCCCAGCCCGCCGCGTCCAGGCCGTTCTCCACCAGTCCCCGCACGTCGTCGCCCCGTCCGCAGCCGTAGTCGAACAGCCGGTGGCGCCCATCCAGGAAGCCATGGCGGGCGAGGCTCTGCACCGGCGCGGAGAAGCCGCTGCGGCTCAGGGCGGTCAGGTGCCGGGCGGCCCGCCAACCGGCGTGCGGGAGCGCGGGCGTCTCGCCCGTTTCGGTTTCCAAAGCCTCGGCATTGCCCAACGGAATCAGGGCGTGGCCATCGAGGCGGTAGCCCTTGTCGCGGATCAGTTCCAGCCATTGCCGCCGGTAGCCGATGCGGGTGGTGTCGTCGAACAGGCCGATGGCCTCCGCCGCCGCCGTGAGGGCCGCGCATTCGGCCCGGCGGGGGTGGCCGTCCGGCAGCAGCAGTTCCTGGCGGTGAAGGATGGGCGGGTTGAGGGAGTCGGCGTAGCTGCGGTAGCCGACCGTGCCCTGGTCCAGGTCCACCCGCCAGCTTTCGCGCAAGGCGGGGAATGGGTCGGCGGCGAAGCCGGGGTAGTGCAGCAGGGCGATTTCCGGCGTGGCGGCGTCGAGGCGGATGAGGTTGTAATGGTCGGGGTGGCGGATGCCGGCGAGGCGTTCGGCTTCGTGGACGCGGGCTTGCTGGGCGGGGTCGAGGCGGGGGAGGGCGTCGGCGTGGAGGTAGGTTTTGGAGCCTACAGTTTTGGTGGGGAGTGGGGGCATGGGGTTATTTCAGCGGGCATCAACCGGCTTGTTCTTTATAGTTCAAAGGCGCGTTGAAGTCGGGGGCGATCTTAACCCGGCCTTTGAGCGCTCCGGCCTGGCGGGGTGGAAGCGGGGCATCGGGTGGGGTTTCGATACGTTCCGCTAGCTCGGGAAGCAGTGTGATGATTGCCCGTGCGTATTCCACTTCGGGCGGTGTGTTGATCCAGCGGATATGGCCGTGGTCGTAAATGGCTTCGTAGCTTTTCAGCACGGAAATTTCCTTCAAAGTTGATGTAGCCGGATATTGAAGCGCTATTTCCCTCGGCTCAACGATTAAGCGGCCAATCGTTCAGAGAGAATCGAGAAAACCTGGCGTTGCTGATCCACCGATAGCCGCTCAATCCGCCCAATAATCTCATTCAGGCTAATTTGATCGAGCCTATTCATCAATCTCAACAGTATAGCTTCAACTGATACCTGTTCTTCTGGTCGCAATTCAACCGGCGGATTGCGTAATTTCTTGAGCAGCCGCTCAGTTTCGTATTGATCCATCGCTTCGATATTTCCGAACGATAAAAACGGTGCTTGCCATGCCACTACCTGGCTACGCCGGGCTTCTTCAAGAAGTTCCATACGTCGATTTTGTATGGCGGTTAATAATCGTTCGGCTTGCTCTCGGTCGTCCGATGCCAGATAAGTTGGAGCGGCCATAAGCTCCCGCTCAAGCGCGGAACACCGATTCAAATCCATACTTTGGAACTGGTTGGTTAATTCACGCCTCGGTAGTATCCATTCAGTTGAGCGTCGTTGTTGCGCGGTAATTCGGTCTGTGGCGATGGCTTGATAAATGGGTTCCAGGCTCCAGGCGGGATCAATTTCGTTAGCTTCGAGGAAATCACTGGTTGCCGATACTTGATGCTGTATACGTTGCTGCAACAATTCCGCTAGCCGTTCTGGACTGAAATCTCCGCTTTCCCATGCCGAAATATCCTCACGGACCCGTTCCAATTGAGCGACTATATCGCTAATTTCTTGCTGGTCTGGCGTGTCGATAAATATCTCGCGCAGCCTCCTGGCTTTAACCAGAGTTTCTTCCAGTATCGTTTGGCTGGCTATCGCAAGGGAGTAAAGTTCTCCTAGAGTTTGGCGTCGTCCACCAATAGTGGCCTTCAAACGTTCCTGGCGGCGCTTCACCGCATTAATACGAGCGGTGATTTCGTCGGGGCTGAGTGCTGTCGCAGCCGCTTTGATACTTTCGATCAATCGGTCGCCTTGAGTAAGGGCGTCACGTAGTTCCCTTACTGGCGTTGAATCCGTAGGATCGGGCTGGCGCGGGTAATCATCACTCTCGGCCAAGGTGAGCGAAAACTTTTGCCGCTCCTCAACCTGCATGATGGCCCGCTGTGATTGCTGTTCCAAAATCCCAGCTTCGCGCTTAAATCCCAATTCCTTGAGACTGGCGACCGCCTTTTCTATGCGATGACGGAAATCGCTAACCTGGGCAACCGTGTTGCAGCTTTGTCTGGGAATCCAATCCGAAATTTTCGCGGCAATCATTTCCCGCAGTGGCGCTAGCAATTGATCACAAGCAGTAACATCAGCTTGGGACCAGCAGGGATTGCCTTCCATCTCTTGGCGTTGCTTCGATAAGAGGATTCCGAACCTCAGAAGATTGCCCACATCATTGTGGCTGTCGGCTTTTTCTATGCCGCGTTCCCAGTCATCGCGTTCAGTGTGGGTGGCCAACAAAAGTTTTCCCGCTTCATTGGCCTTATCCCGCAAATAGT
>NZ_JBTEKS010000388.1:0-4059 GCF_054333355.1 Methylomagnum sp.
CGCTATGCCGATATTTACAATCACGCCATCCCCCAGCGGGCGCTGGGTCATGTCGCCCCCATTAACGCCCTCGCCGAATGGCGCGAGAGAAAGCCAGAATTATTCGTTTCGGCGGTAGACAATCTCACGGGTCTTGACAGATATGCGCCATTGATGAGTGTGCCTCATAAGCGGGAAGATGGGCTTACAAACCGTGACTTGTAGGGTTGACGGTTCAGATTATAAGGCGTAGGGTTTTGGCTTATGCAGCAAAAGTGACGCATAAACAAGCGGCTTATACGGCATTTTTGATGTCTACTTCACGTTAGGACCGATTAATCATGCATCATGCTAGAAAGCAAGAGATATGCCTCGACGCCATTGAATATTCATTTTCAATGGCAAAAACAGCTTACAAAAGAATTATTGATTATTGTCGCCATGACAGCATCTTAAATAATTCCAATAATGATGAGGCTATGGTTTTGGATGCTTGGTCATTTATTGACGTTACCAAGCGATTAAGAAGCGTTCTACAAAATACACCTGGGCTAAAGAAATCCAATTTTCTCGAAGCATTTTTAAGCGAGACCGTGAAAATACCAGATTTTAGACATTACGTTCAACATATTGAAGAAAAAACGAAAGATGTATCCAAAACAGGTCGCCCTATCTGGGGTTCATTTTCATGGGTTATATTAGACCAAGAAAGTAAGGAGTTTAAAATAATAACGTATGTTCCTGGTCGTCTTGCTAAGATTAACGGAATTCCTGTTGTGAATCCGTCAGGACGAATATTTCACGATGATGTTGATCACTTTGAAATGACACTTGGTGAGGTAACTATCAACATCAGCCAAATGGCGAGAAGAATAGAAAGGCTGCAAGAAAGATACTTGACGGCTCTACAACTCGCTACGCAAGTTAAAATTAGAAATGAAGATATCCTCATGATTAATTTTGATACTTAAACAATCTCAAATAATTGATGCAAATTCACAATAAAATTAGGCCTAACTTTGCGCTGCACCGGACTCCGCTACGCTTCGCCGGTGAGCTTTACCGTTAGACCGCTAACCATCCAATAAAAAAGCCCCATCCAAACAGATGGGGCCTTTTAGTATCCGGCCCGACAAGACCGGGCTTTATTCTCCTTTTCATCGTTCCCACGCTCCGCGTCACTGCCATTAAGTAAGCGCGACACCGTTGAAACCAAAGCCGTTCGTGCTGATGTATAGAAGCATGAACGGCTTTTATTTCAACGGGTTAGGGTTTTAACCGTTCGCACTGAGGTATCGAAGGGTGAACGGATCAAACCCGGAGCCGCCCTTAACTTAACGGCAGTGACGCGGAGCGTGGGAACGATAGATAGTCACGCCGCTGCCGCCACCACCCAAGCTTGTTTATTCGCTGCCAGCAGCGGCTCAAAAAGATATTCAGCCAAATGCCAGACCACGGGGACAACAACGCCGTCCCCCGTCAAATGATAGCTAGGCCGGTACTAGGGTAGCGGGTAAGTTACAACCACGGGGACAACAACGCCGTCCCCCGTCAAATGATAGGCTTCGTTGTATTTCTCCGGCAAAACGTAATCATCGGGCAATCCCATCAGCCGGGCCGTTTCTCGGCTAGAGATAAGCCGCAATTTGACCCGGCCTCCATCAATCACCACGATCAACTGACGGCTCGACCCGCCCGCCGGAGTCCGCAGGCAACCCGCAATATCGTCAAAGCGAATTTCGGCGCGTTGCGCCTTGAATCCGTTTTCATCCAGCCGGGTTCTCTTATAAATCGTGCCGACCATCCTCCGCCTCACCCGCTTCGCTTGCTCCACTTTCGCCCGGTTCACGGCGCTCATCATGTTGAGCAGCCGGTCGGTTTCGGCGGGGCCATGCCAAGCAACCCCCGTCGGCGCGTCTTCGATCATATCGGCGAACCGAGCGTTGCTCAGCGGCGGCGGCGGCAATCGCCACCAAATCCAATTCATCTGCGCGGCGGCAGGCAGCTTATCAAAAGCCGTTCGCAAGGCTCGCGGATGCCACTGCGCGGAAGCGCCCGCGCCCATAAGCTCGGGCGGCACATAAACATCCGAGCGCACGCCCATCATGAATAGGCGCGGCCTCGAATGAGGCACGAACAGCGCGGCGTCGATGACAACCGCCCCGAATCGGTATCCGGCCTTCTGAAAAGTTGAGCCGATGGCGGCGAAGTCCTTGCCATCATGCGAAGTAAGCGCACCGCAAGCATTTTCGAGAACAATCAGGCTTGGCGCACGGCCCTCATCAATGAGCGCCAACATAAGCTCCCAAAAAGGCCAGAACGTACCGGATCGGTCTCCTTTAAGGCCGGTACCGCCGCCAGCGAGAGATAAATCCTGGCAAGGGAAGGAAGCCCACGCCAAATCGGCACGTCCCGGAACATCCGCCGGAACAAGCGTTCTGACATCGGCGGTCTTGAGAACGCCGCGCCCCCAATTCTCCTCATAAGAGCGACTTTTCTTGTGATCAAAGTCATTGGCGAACAGGCAAGTCCACGCCGCGCCAAGGCCCGCCCGCGCCATGCCCCCGCCCGCGAAGAACTCGTAGAAGCGGTGCGCTCTTGGTTGGTTTGTCTTATAAATCGTGTTCATAGCGGCTTATTATGGCGGCTCGGCATCAAACCGTCCAAGGGCTGTAGGCAGGGCTGGCGCTTTGCGGAAACCCAGCTTATCCGCTTGGGATGCCGGGTTTCGCACCTCAATCCAACCTACCGCTCCAACCCAACCCATCACGCCGGATACCCCATGCAACGCCTCCCCGAACCCGAACTCATGGGCGACGACGCGCAGGCCCTCGCCTACGCCGAAGCCGATTTTTCCGAGCCGCATAACCACTTCGTGGCCCTGTTCCGGGAAGCCTTTCCCGGACTCGGCCTGACGACCGGCCACGCGCTGGACCTGGGCTGCGGCCCCGCCGACGTGCTGATCCGCTTCGCCCGCGCCTTTCCCGCGTGTCGGCTGGATGGCGTGGACGGCGCACCCGCCATGCTGCGATATGGCCGGGAAGCGCTGGAACGGGCTGGGTTGACGGGACGGGTGCGGCTGATTGAGGGCTATTTGCCCGGCGCGGCACCGCCGGAGACGGCTTACGAAGCGGTGATTTCCAATTCCCTGCTGCATCATCTGGCCGACCCCGCCGTGCTGTGGGAATCGGTCAAGCGCTGGGGCCAGCCCGGCGCGGCGGTGTTCGTGATGGACTTGCGCCGCCCGGACAGCCCGGAGCAGGCGGCAGCGCTGGTCCGGCAACACGCCGCCGCCGCGCCCGACGTGTTGCGGTGGGATTTCCATCATTCATTGCTGGCGGCGTATCGGGCGGATGAAGTGCGGGAACAGTTGCGCGGAGCGGATTTGGACGGCTTGAATATCCGCGAGATCGGCGACCGTCATTTGATTGTTTGGGGCAGGCTTCCTAACCTTATTCCACCATTTGCTTGTTCCCAGTCTCCCGCTTCACTGCTATTAAGTTAAATGCTTGGTGTGATTTGAATCTCACCAGCCGATCAATTCGACAAAAGCCAAGGAAGGCCTTCCAAGTTGCCGGTTCAACCAGATACAGAAATTATGGAGCGCCATCTTGGCGGTGACCCGGGCGGCGAACCCGCCGAGTTCGTGGGGTCGTTCCCGGTCCAGGCGGAACACGTGATGCAGGCTGCCATTTACGGTCTCGACCACCTGGCGGATCCCGGCCAACCAACGGCGCCAGGCCCGGGGCCAGGGTTTGCGGCTGTTCCGCTTGGGCGGGGTGATCACCTCCGCCCCATAGTCCTCGCGCCAGTGCGCGTGCCAATCCTCGCCCCCGAACCCCTTGTCGGTCACGTAGGGGACGCTGGTGGGCAAGCCCACCGTCGGCAGGCGGGCATCGGCCCGGTGGCGCGCCGCGAGGAAGGTGTCCGCCAGGGGCTGGTCCTTGGCGCTGGCCGGGGCGAATCCGAAACCGGTGACGACGCCGGTCGGGCCGACCGCCAGCAGCAAGTGGAAGCCCTCGAACCACCCCAGGCGGTTGCTCCAGCCGATGTCGGCCAGGCCAGGAAGCCATCCCAACC
>NZ_JBTEKS010000389.1:0-4039 GCF_054333355.1 Methylomagnum sp.
CATTGCGACCTAACGCTCAACCAAGATTTGACACGATTTCCAGAGTTTGCAAGGCGCTGGGAGTCCGTTTGGTCGCTCAACCAAACCTTTAATAACGGGGCGACTTTCAGGCGCTGTGCGTTGCGCGTGACCGTCGGGACGCCGGAGGAAAATCGGCGTTTTCTTGACGAACTAGCACGTATCCTTCGGGGATGACGGTAGGGTGGTGGACATGAATATATATCCACTCTGCGGAGATTTGGTTTGTCGCTGAGCCTACAAATGGCGGATTTCATCTTGACCAAAGGGGCTTTCTCAAACAAAATCCCCGCCGCGTAAAACTCAGTGTTTAACGTCAAGAATTCAAGCGGTCTGGGCGCTCTGGCGACACGACCGGACCCAATCCGATAAATGCCCTGGACTGGAGAGATTGCATGACCAATGAAGGCGTGGACGATAACAAACGCCGATTTTTAACCCAGGCGGCGACTGTGATTGGTGCGGTGGGGGCTGGGTTCCTGGCCGTACCTTTTGTGTCCTCAATGCGCCCGAGCGCCAAGGCCGAAGCCTTGGGGGCGCCGGTTGAGGCGGACATTAGCAAGATTGAGCCGGGCCAGCGCATCATCGTGCTATGGCGCGGCAACCCGGTCTGGGTGCTGCGGAGAACCCCGGAAGCCCTGGTCGCCCTGCCCACCCTCGACGACCAATTGGCCGACCCCCGCTCCGAAAGCTCGGACCAGCCCGAAACCAGCCGCAACGAAGCCCGCTCCATCAAGCCGGAAATTTTCGTCGGCATTGGCGTCTGCACCCATCTGGGCTGTTCTCCCACCTACCGGCCTGAAATTGGCCCGGCGGATTTGGGGGCGGATTGGAAGGGCGGCTTCTTCTGTCCCTGCCACGGCTCCAAGTTCGACTTGGCGGGACGTGTCTATAAGAGCGTGCCCGCACCGACCAATCTGGTGATTCCACCCCATCATTACGCCAGCGAGTCGCGCATCGTCATCGGGTTGGAAGAGGAGAAGGCATAATGATCGCGGAAAAAACCAAAGCGCTGGTTGACTGGGTGGACGAACGGCTGCCGGTCAGCAACTTCCTCAGTAGCCAACTCACCAAATATTACGCGCCGAAGAACTTCAACTTCCTGTATTTCTTCGGCTTTCTGGCGATGGTCGTGCTGGTCAATCAAATCCTGACCGGCATCTTCCTCGCCATGCACTACAAGCCCGACGCCGGGCTGGCCTTCGACTCCGTGGAATACATCATGCGTGATGTGCCCTGGGGTTGGCTGCTGCGCTACCTGCATTCCACCGGCGCGTCGCTGTTCTTCATCGTCATCTACATCCACATGTTCCGGGCGCTGTTCTACGGCTCGTTCAAGAAGCCCCGTGAACTGCTCTGGCTGTTCGGCATGGTCATCTTCGTCATGCTGATGGGCGAAGCCTTCATGGGCTATCTCCTGCCGTGGGGCCAAATGTCCTACTGGGGCGCCCAGGTGATTATCTCCCTGTTCGGCGCGATCCCCGTCATTGGAGAGGACTTGGCGATTTGGGTCCGGGGCGATTACGTCATCGCCGACGCCACGCTAAACCGCTTCTTCTCCCTGCATGTGATTGGCCTGCCGCTGGGGATATTGGGCTTGGTGGTTCTGCATCTGGCCGCGCTGCGTACCACGGGTTCCAATAACCCGGACGGTATCGAGATCAAGAAAAATAAGAATGCCGAGGGCATACCCGTTGATGGCGTGCCGTTCCATCCGTACATCACGGTGAAGGATTTGTACTTCACCGCCGCGTTCCTGACGGTGTTCGCGCTCATCGTGTTCTATGCGCCGGAAATGGGCGGTTACTTCCTGGAACACCCCAATTTCGACCCCGCCGATCCCATGAAGACCCCCGAGCATATCCAGCCGGTCTGGTACTTCACGCCGTTCTACACGATCCTGCGGGCCATCCCCAGCAAGCTGTGGGGCGTCGTCGGCATGGGGGCGTCCATCGTGGTGCTGTTCCTGCTGCCGTGGCTGGACCGCTGCCCGGTCAAATCCATCCGCTACCGCGGCACGGTTTACAAGGCGAGTCTGGCGGTTTTCGTCATCAGCTTCATTGGTCTGGGCGTGCTGGGAACCAAGCCGGTGAGTGACATCGCCACGTTCTTCGGCAGGCTGTTCTCCGTAGGCTATTTCGCGTTCTTCTTGCTGCTGCCCCTGACCTCCAGTTGGGAGAAAACCAAGCCCGTGCCTGAGCGCTTGACCGAGCCAGTCGTGCCCTTGGCGAAGCGCGAGGGCTGCCATTGGCGGCTGCTTGAATCATTTGTCCAGGGTGTGCAGGACTGTCCGGCTTATCAAAACGCCGTGGATCGTCTCTGTGGAATGCTCGAAAGACTGAGAAATCTGGGAAGCAAATAATAATGAACAAGGCGCTTGCAATAATCCTGTGTTTTTTTGCGCTGATCGGCAACGCGGCGGCGTCGGGTAAACCCCTGGAAAGTGTCGATGTCGATATTTTCGATGCCGCCTCCGTGCGCCGGGGCGCCAACTATTTCGCCAGCTATTGCCTGGGCTGCCATGGCATCAAGCAAATCAGGTATTCGCGGATCGGGACCGACTTGAAGCTCAAGGAGGACGCGATGCGCGAGGAGTTCATGTTCGGCGAGGCGAAAATCCACGAGAACATCCATACGGCCATGGTCCCGGCGGACTCCGAAGCCATGTTTGGCGTGGTGCCGCCAGACCTTTCCCTGGTGATTCGGGCTAGGGGCGCGGACTGGGTGTACACCTACCTGAAAAGCTTCTACACCGATTCGCAGCGGCCTTTCGGGGTGAACAACACCATAGTGGAAAGCGTGGCCATGCCCAATGTGCTATGGGAACTCCAAGGCACCCAAGAAGCCATCGTCAAGGACGTGGACGGCAAGCCCACGGTGGTCGGACTCAAGCTGGTCGAGCCGGGCAAGATGTCCAAAAAGGAGTTTGACCACATGCTTACCGACTTGGTGAATTTCATGGCCTACGTGGCGGAGCCGACCAAGCTGGAACGGTTGCCGATGGGCAAGTATGTCATTCTGTTCCTGATAATCCTCACAGTTGTCCTTTACAAACTCAAGAAAGAGTATTGGAAGGACATCGACTAGACGAGTCGCTGGCGGACCTCCCTTTAATCACCCAAAACAAGGCCCGCCGCTGGATGAACCCATCCGGCGGCGGGCCGTTTTCACATTATGATTGCCTTAAAACCCTACCTGATTCGAGCCACCCACGATTGGATCATTGACAACAATTTCACGCCGTACCTGCTGGTCGATGCGGAGGCACCCGGCGTGACCGTGCCCCGCCAGTATGTGCAGGACGGCAGGATCATCCTTAACCTACGCCCCCAGGCGGTTCATGGCTTGTCGCTGGGCAACGATTACATCTTGTTCAGCGCCCGGTTCGGCGGTACGCCCATGCAGGTGGATGTGCCGGTGCGGGCGGTCTTGGCGATTTATGCCCAGGAAAACGGCAAGGGCATGATGTTCGAACCCGAGGGCGAGGATGACACCCCGCCGCCCCCGCCGCCGGAAACCGCGCCCCAAGAGGCGCCCCCCGTGAAGAAGCGGCCCGCCCTGAAAGTCGTCAAATAAGAGCCATCGTAGCTCAGGGCAATCTCGCTATATCGGGTTCTCCCGTTTTTCTCCTTCTCCAGCGGGAGAGGGTTGGGGTGAGGGGGGCAACAACAGGTTTTTTCTTTTTCGATCCGCTGGCCCGCTTGAGCTTAAGGGGGCGGCAGAAAAAAGCTCTTTGGAACCCCCCCTCACCCTCAACCTCAACCTTAGCCCTCTCCCGCTGGAGAAGGGGCAAATAGTAAGCGGCAATGGCGGCTTAAAACTTGTGTGCATAAATTAGCCTTTGAGGGAGAAGGCTGGAATGAGGGGATATAAATAGTAGATTTTATTCTCCTCACTCCAGCCCTCTCCAGTAGGAGAGCATACAAGGGAACGCTTATGGTTAAACATCCGCACGGCTTTGCTTCCAGATCACAGCGAGCTGTTTGACAAAACTATGCATCAAATTAACGATAAGCTCGGG
>NZ_JBTEKS010000390.1:0-4035 GCF_054333355.1 Methylomagnum sp.
GTAATGGCCTTGCTGCTCGTTGAGGCGGTCGCGCAGGGTCTCGTGCTGGTCGCGGTGGCGCTCCAGGGTTTCGGCCAGGGCGTGGCCTTCGGTGTGGAGTTCGCGGAAGCGGGTTTCGTGCTGGGCCAGGGTGGCGCGGTGGGATTGCCAATGCTCGTCATACTTCCGCCAGCGCAGGGCCAGCAATTGCTCCTTGTGGCGGCGCTCCTCGTCCTTGAGCGCGACGTATTTCTCGGCCTTCTTCGCCTGCCGCTTGAGGCTTTCGATCTGCTTCGCCACCTCGTCCCGCACATCGCGCAGGCGGTCCAGGTTTTCCTGGGTGTGGCCCATGCGCTGCTCGGTCTCGTGGCGGCGCTCCTTGTATTTGGAGATGCCGGCGGCTTCCTCGATGAGTTCGCGCAGTTCCATGGGCTTGGCTTCGATGAGCCGGGAAATCATGCCCTGCTCGATGATGGCGTAGCTGCGCGAGCCTAAGCCGGTGCCGAGGAACAAATCGGTGATGTCCTTGCGGCGGCAGCGGGTGCCGTTGAGGAAATAGGCGGATTGGCCGTCCCGCGTGACTTGGCGCTTGAGGGCGATTTGCGGGTACTTGGCGAATTCGCCCGGCGCCTTGCCCTCGCCGTTGTCGAACACCAGTTCCACCGAGGCCAATCCCACCGGCTTGCGGGTGCTGGAGCCGTTGAAGATCACATCGGCCATGCTCTCGCCGCGCAGGTGCTTGGCGGAGCTTTCGCCCATCACCCAGCGCACGGCGTCGAGGATGTTGGACTTGCCGCAGCCGTTCGGGCCGACGATGCCGACCAGGTTGCCGGGCAGGGGGATGGTGGTGGGATCGACGAAGGACTTAAAGCCCGCGAGTTTGATTTTTTCGAGGCGCATTTATTGGGAGAACAGCGGATGTCCGGGTATGTACGAGTGAGGGGGGAAGTTGCGTGGTCTGGCGGGCGGCGGGAACCGGCAGCTATTATACCCGACTAAGCTACGCTCACTTTTTGGCGTCCAAGGCTCAAGTCCATAGGATGGGTGGAGGCGCACCACAAATGTGGCGGCAGGTTTCTAATCGGTTTCCGTGCGCCGGAACCCATCGTTCCGGGTCGGGCGACATGATGGGTTTCGCTGCGCTACACCCATCCTATGAATCCATGAATGTTCAACCGCTGTTTATAACTTTCCATGTCAACCACACCTACCAAAGACCTCGAAACCTTCGAGAACCCCCAACCGGGCCGCGACTACACCATCCGCATCGACGTGCCCGAATTCACCTGCCTCTGCCCCAAGACCGGCCAGCCGGACTTCGCCACGCTGCTCATCGAGTACGTGCCGGAGAAGCTGTGCGTGGAGTTGAAATCCTTGAAGCTCTACGTCTGGTCGTTCCGGGACGAGGGCGCGTTCCACGAGGCTGTGACCAACCGCATCCTTGACGACCTCACTGCCGCCACGCAGCCGAGATTCATGCGGCTGACCGCCCGCTTCAACGTGCGGGGCGGGATTTACACGACGGTGGTGGCGGAGCATCGCGCCCCGGCGTGGCAGGCCCCGGCGGTGGTGAATTTGCCCTGATTGGGGAGCAGCAAAGACCGACTCGGTTTCTGAAAACCGAGTCGGTCTAAGCAACGCGATTTAATTGGCTGAGGCTTGCATGGTGGCTTGGGCCATGGCGAAGAATGCGGAAGCATCCTCGCGGGTAGCGAATTCCACCTCCCCGCAGGCCGGACAATGCCAGCCGTCCACCATTGGAATAGTGGTGATGGCCTGCCCCTGAAAATCGCGGGTCACGTCGCGGATGGCTCGTTCCATTCCGGCGGTGCCGCAGCTGCCGCATAAGCGTGGTTCGGTTATGGCTTATTTCTCCTTGAACTGGATAACGACCGCGACGTCTTTCAGAGTCAGCTTGATATAGGCGATTTTGCCCGCTGGCGTCGGCGCGTGGTAAACGTCCTGCCAAATCTTGCGGTTGGCGTGGGGCTTGAAAGCCCGTCCGTTCTACGATGGCCTGAGTATCGCTCAAGCGGTAATGGGGTGTGCGCGTTTGCATGTCGACCAAATTAATGGATTCCGTTGATTGCGGCAAAGTCGGATCGGCATGAGTCTTCAGTCTTGAATTTGAATTCGGCACCGCAGCCTACGCCTAAGCACTTCTACGTATTTGCCCCAAGCCCCGTTCTGTAAGCTAATAAGCCCCGCATCCCGGCCCGCCGGGTCGGGATCCGACCCACACAAACCGAGAAGAGGCATGTCCATGGATCAGGAACCACAACAGAGAGATAACTTCTGGATTTATATCGGCGCGATCATCGTGGCCGCGATTGTTGGTGTTTTTCTGCTGAAAGGCCGGGAAATGCAGAGCGTTCCCTATGAGGCTTACCAGGAAACGAAGTCCCAGGTGGAGCGCCAGATGCAGAACGCCAAGCCGTAAGGAGTGCGGCGGACGCCGCCTTCAAGGCGGATGGAGATGAGGAGACAAGGAAACCCGGCTTTGGCCGGGTTTCTTTTTGTCTGAGATAAGTGCTTTGGAACGGCGCGGCCTGGATCAGGCCACCCAGCGCGCCCGATGGGCTTCCGCCCGAAACCCCCAGCTCCAGGCGAAAAACCACAAATTCCGCATGGTAGCTGGCGCCGCTTTCCCGCAGGCATTATTTGCCCTAGTTTTCATCCATGGGCCTCCTTAATCTCGGACCAGCTCACAAGGCGCGGGGGCAGCGTATTTACCGGGACGTAGAGTCTGATAAAACCCGGACACTGGTCAATAACAACAAAAGTGAGGCGCACAACCATGAAAACCGATTTAAGATTAGGCATCGACCTGGGCGGCACCAAGATCGAGTTAATCGCCTTGGACCCCAGCGGCAGGGAACTGCTGCGCCGCCGCGCCCCGACGCCGCAAGGCGATTACGCGGGCACGCTGGCCACCATCCGGGACTTGGTGGCCTTCGCGGAAACCGAGTTGGGCCGACGCGGCACGCTGGGCATCGGCACGCCGGGGGCCATGTCCCGGGCCACGGGGCGGCTCAAGAATTCCAACTCCGTCTGCCTCAACGGCCAGCCCATCGTCGAGGATTTACAGAAATTATTGGAGCGCCCGGTGCGCGTCGCCAACGACGCCGACTGCTTCGCCCTCTCGGAAGCCACCGATGGCGCGGCGGCGGGGCAGGGCGTGGTGTTCGGGGTGATTCTCGGCACCGGCGTGGGCGGCGGGGTGATTGTTCATGGCCGACCCTTGCAAGGCCCGAACGCCATCGCCGGGGAATGGGGCCACAACCCGCTGCCCTGGCCGCAGCCGGACGAACTGCCGGGACCGGCCTGTTATTGCGGCCATTCCGGCTGCATCGAGACCTTCCTGTCGGGGCCGGGGCTGGCGCGGGATTACGCGACTCACAAGGGCCACGAATTGGCCGGGCCGGACATCGTGGCGCGGGCGGCGGCGGGCGACGCGGATTGCGAGGCCACGCTCAGGCGCTACGACGACCGGCTGGCGCGGGCCTTGGCCCACGTCCTCAACATCCTGGACCCGGACGCGGTGGTCTTGGGCGGCGGCTTGTCCAACTGCGCCCGGCTGTATGAAACGGTGCCAAAGTTATGGGGACGCTATGTCTTTTCCGACCGCGTGGACACGTTGCTGCTACCGCCCCGGCATGGCGATTCCAGCGGCGTGCGCGGGGCGGCTTGGCTGTGGGCATGAGATGCGCGTTGGGTTGGGCGACGGCAAGATGGGAATAACATTCCTGCAAGGGGCGCTATCCCGCGCCGAACGAAGGGCAGAAACTAGCGAGGTCAGGAACAGTAAGCCTATGAGCAACGCCGAGCGATGGGTGCTGATCGTCGATGCCAGCCCGGCGGGCCGGGCGGAGATACGGCGGGGGGCCGGTGGGGCTTATCGCTGCGTCGAATCCGACGCGACGCGGGAGGCTGTGCGGGCTTGTCTGGCGCGGGAGGACGCCCCGCCCGATTGCCTGATGCTTGCCCATGCCCCGCCCGAATGCGATGCCCCGGCGGCGCTGGGCGGGGTCGATGGCTGGCCTTGCCCGGTGGTGG
>NZ_JBTEKS010000391.1:0-4007 GCF_054333355.1 Methylomagnum sp.
CCGGGGATGACCTCATCACCGAAGTGCCGCCGGAGCGCTGGGACTGGCGCAGCGACGCCACGGGCCGGGCGCGGTGGGGTGGCTTCGTGCCGGGGATTGATCGGTTCGACGCCCGCCTGTTCGGCTTCACGCCCAAGGAAGCCGAACTCATGGACCCGCAGCAACGGCTGTTCCTGCAAGCGGCCTGGGCGGCGCTGGAAAGCGCGGGGCTGCGCCCGTCGGATATGGCCGGGTCCGATACCGGCGTGTTCGTCGGGGTGGCGGGCACCGATTACCATGAACTCCTGGGCCAGTCCGGCGTGCCCATGGACGCCCACCGCGCCACCGGCGTCTCGCATAGCCTGGTGGCGAACCGGGTGTCCTATGTGCTGGGCCTGCACGGACCCAGCGAAGCCATCGACACCGCCTGTTCCAGTTCCCTGGTGGCCCTGCACCGGGCGGTGCTGGCCCTGCGGGCGGGCGAATGCACCGCCGCCTTGGTGGGCGGCGTGAATGCGCTGCTGCGTCCCGAAGTGAACATCGCCTTCGGCAAGGCCGGGATGCTCAGTCCCGACGGGCGTTGCCGTAGTTTCGGCAAGGACGCCAACGGCTATGTGCGGGGTGAGGGCGTGGGCGCGGTGGTCCTCAAGCCCTTGGCGGCGGCGGAGTCCGACGGCGATCCCATTCTCGGGGTCATCCGGGGCAGCGCGGTGAACCACGGCGGCAAGGCCAATTCCCTCACCGCGCCCAATCCCAACGCCCAAGCGCGGGCGATGGCGCGGGCCTGGGCCGGGGTGGACCCGGCCACGGTGAGCTACATCGAAGCCCACGGCACCGGCACCGCCCTCGACGACCCGGTGGAAATCAACGGGCTGAAAACAGCCCTCGCCGAACTGGGCGGGGCAGGCCGGACCTGGACGCCGCAAAGCTGCGGCATCGGTTCCATCAAGAGCAACATCGGCCACCTGGAAACGGCGGCGGGCATCGCCGGGCTGATTAAGGTCCTGTTGGCGCTACGGGCCAAGCGGCTGCCCGCCAGCCTGCACCTCGCCGCGCCGAACCCGCTGATTGAGCTGAGCGGCACGCCGTTCTATCTGGTCCGGGAGTCCCGCGACTGGCAAGCGCCCGTGGACGCGGACGGCCACACCCTGCCGCGTCGGGCCGGGGTCAACTCCTTCGGCTTCGGCGGGGCCAACGCCCATGCGCTCATCGAGGAGTACCCCGAACCGGCCCGTCTTCCGGCTGAATCCGGCCCGCAATTGATCGTGCTGGCGGCGCGTAGCGAGGCGGGCCTGATCCGCACCGCCCGCAAACTCGCCGCGTGGTTGGAGCGGGCCGACCCCGCGCCCCGGCTGGCCGATGTGGCGCACACCCTGCGGGTGGGCCGGGAGGCGTGGAATTATCGGGTGGCTTGCGTGGTGTCCGACTTGGCTGAACTGCGCGGGTGGCTGGCGAAGCTGGCGGCGGGTGAGGAGGCAGCCGGGATTTGGCGGGGCAAGGTGGGACGTGGAAACGCCGGGCAGGTATTGGGCAAGGACGAAGCCAGCCGGGATGATCTGGCGGGCCTGTGGCGGGACGGCCAGTTGGAACGGCTGGCCGAACTGTGGGTGAGCGGCGCGGCGCTGGATTGGTCGGTTTTGGAGCCAGCTTCCGGCGTGCGGCGTATTCATCTGCCGCCCTCGCCCTTGGAAGAAGAGCGCTATTGGGCACCCATGGGACCGGCGCAAGTATCGGCATCGACGCCGGGCGCGGCTGCCGCCCTGCATCCCCTGCTCGATGACAATGTTTCCAGCCTGGATCGGCTGGAATTCCGCAAGCGGTTCACGCCTTCCGAATTCGTGCTGGCCGAGCATCGGGTGGCCGGGCGCTCGCTGCTGCCCGCCGCCGCCTATTTGGAAATCTGCCGGGCGGCGGCGGAACTGGCCGCGCCGGGTCAAGCGGTGCGGGCCATCGAGGCGGCGTGTTGGAGCCGTCCCTTCAGCGTGGCCGACGCGGGGGCGGAACTCCGCATCGGCCTTTATCCCGAGGCGGGCGGGCTGGCCTGTGAAATCGTCAGGGACGACACCGTGCTGGCCGTCGCCACCGTCCGGCTGGCGGAGCCGGGGCAGGGCGGCGGCGATGTGACGCTGGAGCGGGACGCCATCCGGGCGCGCTGCCCCCGAGCCTGGAATCCTGAGGAAATCTACGGCCTGTTCCGCGCCCACGGCTTCGAGTACGGGCCGGGCTTCCAAGTGCTGGCCGAGTTATGGAGCGGGCCGGGCGAGGCGCTGGCCCGGCTGGCCTTGCCCGCCGCCTATCGTGGCGTGGCGGGGCGGTATGGGCTGCATCCGGCTTTGCTGGATGGCGCCTTGCAATCGGTGGCGGTGCTGATGCGCGAGCAGGCCAGCGACGCGGCGCGGGCCTTCCTGCCCTATGCCTTGGAGCGGCTGGAATTATTGCAGCCGGTCCTGCCGCCCGAGCTGTACGTTCATGCCGTCCGGGCCGGGACTGATGGGCGCTTCGACTTGCTGCTGGCGGACGAGGCGGGCCGGGGCGTGGCCCGACTGGTTGGCTTCACCCTGCGTGAATTGGGCACGGCGGGCGGCACGGTCGAACGCCCAGCCGTCGCCGCCGCCAGCGTGACTGCCGCGCCGGACACCGCCCTAGCCGACCACGCCAGCCTGACGCGGAAGGTCCGCGAGCGGGCACGGGCCATGGTGGCTGAATTGTTGCGCGTGACGGTGGAGGACATCGACCCCGACGGCGAGATTGCCGAGTACGGCCTGGATTCCCTGGCCGTCAACGACTTCGCGGCGCAGATCGAAAAAGCCTATGGCATCAGCCTGAATCCCACGCTGTTCTATGAGCATCCCACCATCACCAGCTTGGTGACGCATCTGGTGGAGACCCACCCGGCGGCGTTCGCCAAAATCCATGGTGCCCCGGCCCCGTCAGCCGTCCCGGCGGTCCAAGCCGCGCCGCCGACCATCCCGACCCTGCCGGAACCTATCCGGGTCCGCCGCCCGGCCCGGACCCGCTACGCCGCGACGCCCCAGGCCGAACCCATCGCCGTGATCGGCATGGCCGGGCGCGTCCCGCAATCGGCGGACCTGGAGGCTTTCTGGGAACACCTTCTGGCCGGGGACGACCTCATCACCGAAGTGCCAGCGGATCGCTGGGACTGGCGGGCCATCTACGGCGACCCCGCCGAGGGCGGCAACCGCACCTTGAGCAAATGGGGCGGGTTCATGCCGAACGTGGACAAGTTCGACCCGCTGTGTTTCGGCATTTCCCCCCGCGAGGCGGAATTGATGGACCCGCAGCAACGGCTGATCCTGCAAACCACCTGGGGCGCGTTGGAAAACGCCGGACTGCGGCCCGCCGCCCTGGCCGGGTCCGATACCGGCGTGTTCGTCGGCGTGGGCACCCACGACTACCAGGACTTGATGGCGGTCTGCACTCGCGAAATCCAGCCCCACGGGGCCACCGGCACCGCCCAGAGCCTGGTGGCGAACCGGGTGTCCTACGTGCTGGGGCTGCACGGCCCGAGCGAGGCCATCGACACCGCCTGTTCCAGTTCCCTGGTGGCCCTGCACCGGGCGGTGCTGGCGCTGCGTTCGGGCGAATGTGGGCTGGCCGTGGTGGGCGGCGTGAATGCGCTGCTGCGCCCGGAATTGACCATCGCGTTTGGCAAGGCCGGGATGCTCAGCCCCGACGGGCGTTGCCGCAGCTTCGGCAAAGAAGCCAACGGCTATGTGCGCGGCGAGGGCGTGGGCGTGGTGGTCCTCAAGCCCTTGGCGGCAGCGGAGTCCGACGGTGATCCGATCCTGGGTGTGATCCGGGGCAGCGCGGTGAACCACGGCGGCAAGGCCAATTCCCTCACCGCCCCGAATCCCAACGCCCAGGCGCGGGCCATCGTGCGGGCTTGGTCCGGCGCGGGGGTCGATCCGGCCACGGTGGGCTATATCGAAGCCCACGGCACCGGCACCGCCATGGGCGACCCGGTGGAAATCAACGGGCTGAAAAAAGCCTTCGCCGAACTGGGCGGG
>NZ_JBTEKS010000392.1:0-4002 GCF_054333355.1 Methylomagnum sp.
CACCCCCCGGATCGCCTCCAAGGCGACTTTGGCCTTGAACTCACCGCTGAATACCTGGCGTTTCTTCTCGCTCACTCCGGACTCCACGTTCTCGCCCGTCACCATCTTAAATGACTGTCCGGAAAACGGGGTCCACTATACCCCCAAGCCCCGTTGTTTCCCCATCAGCGGCGTTTTATCAACCAGCCCCGCCGCCTAACCGACGCCCAAACTCGGGAAATTTCCCACCGGCACGGTAAAATATCGCCCCTTTCGAATACGAATCAAAGTCTTCGGCCCTCGCCGCCGAAGCCAAAACCAGTGGAAACAAGCGTATGAACCAGCACTCGGATATCGCGGCGGTCACCCATAACCAATACAACACGGATGACCTGCGCATCCGTGAAATCAAGGAAGTCATTCCGCCCAGCCAGGTCCACGAGGAATACCCCATCAGCCAGACAGCCGCCATGACCACCCTGGCTGCCCGGCAGGCCATCCACAACATCCTCGCGGGACAGGACGACCGGCTGCTGGTCATCATCGGGCCATGTTCCATCCACGACCCCGCCGCCGCCATCGAATACGGGCGCCGACTGCTCGAAGCCAAGCAGCGCCTCGCCAATGACCTGGTGGTCGTCATGCGCGTTTACTTCGAAAAGCCGCGCACCACCGTCGGCTGGAAGGGACTCATCAACGACCCCGACCTGGACGAAAGCTTCAACATCAACAAGGGGCTACGGCTGGCCCGGAAGCTCCTGCTCGACCTCAACGAGCTGGGGATGCCCGCGGTCACGGAATACCTCGACCTGATTACCCCGCAATACGTGTCCGACCTCATCGCCTGGGGGGCCATCGGCGCCCGCACCACGGAAAGTCAGGGTCACCGCGAACTGGCCTCCGGCCGGTCCTGCCCGGTCGGCTTCAAGAACGCCACCGACGGCGGCTTCCAGGTCGCCATCGACGCCATCGGCGCGGCGCGGCGTCCGCACCACTTCCTGTCGCTGACCAAGGCCGGCCACTCGGCCATCTTCTCCACCACCGGCAACGAGGACAGCCACATCATCCTGCGCGGCGGCAAGCACCCCAACTACGACGCCGAAAGCGTCCAGGCGGCGGCGGAAGCGCTGGCGGCGGCGGGCCTGCCCCCGCAGATCATGGTCGATTTCAGCCACGCCAACAGCCTCAAGCAGTACCAGCGCCAAGTGCCGGTGGGCAAGGATGTGGCCGAGCAAATCGCGGGCGGCGACCGGCGGATTTTCGGGGTGATGATCGAAAGCAACCTCAACGAGGGCAACCAGAAACTGGTGCCGGGCAAGCCGCCCGCCTACGGGGTCAGCATCACCGACGCCTGCCTTGGCTGGGACGACAGCGCGGGTTTGCTGGAAATCTTGGCCGACGCGGCGGCGCGACGCCGGGCGCATCCACCGCGTGTGGCTGAATAACGGTGCCGCCGATGGGCCGTGGCGACACTCTGTTGCCTGATTCAAGGGCTTGATATTCGCAGGCTTGCCACCACATAGACCGGGTCGGATACACCATTGGGTCGGTAGGTATTTCCGACTAATTTTGTGTAGAATCCGAGCCTCGACTTTCCACTTCAAACGCCTTTGGAACGGGCTTTCAACCGCTCCGAAGGCATCCCCCCCACTGTTTGGCATTGACGATTAAGGAGACCTTAGATGAGCGTATTAGTCGGTAAACCCGCCCCGGATTTCAAAGCTGCCGCCGTGTTGGGCGATGGCAGCATCGTGGATTGCTATTCCTTCTCCGAAGAAACCAAGGGCAAGTATGTGGCCGTGGTGTTCTATCCCCTGGACTTCACCTTCGTTTGCCCCACCGAGCTGGTCGCCCTCGACCACCGCCTGGACGAACTGACCAGCCGAGGCGTGGAAGTGCTGGCGGTGTCCGTGGACTCGCAGTTCACCCACTGCGCGTGGCGCAACACCCCGGTGGACAAGGGCGGCATCGGCCCGGTGCGCTACACCATGATCGCCGACGTGAGCCACGCCATCGCCAAGGCTTACGACGTGGAAGTGGAAGGCGCGGCGGTGGCTTATCGCGGCACCTTCCTGATCGACAAGGACGGCAAGGTCCGTCATCAAGTGGTCAACGACCTGCCGCTGGGCCGCAACATGGATGAACTCATCCGCATGGTGGACGCCCTGCAATTCCACGAAGAACACGGCGAAGTCTGCCCGGCGGGCTGGAACAAGGGCAAGAAGGGCATGAACGCCAACGCGGAAGGCGTGGCTTCTTACCTCGCCGAGAACGCCGCCGCCCTGTAAGGGCTGGCGCGGCCCGGCGGCGGAAAGTCGTCCGGGCCAGGCGCAAACAAAACGCGCCTCGGGGCAAGCCTGGGGCGCGTTTTTTATTGGGCGGGTGTTTCGGGGTGAAGCCCAGGGCAATCGCGCTATATTAGGGAATCGCCTTAAACGGCGCCGGGACCCATCCAGACCGTCTTGATGTTCGCGAATTCCCAGAGGCCAAACACGCCAAGCTCCCGCCCATGCCCCGAATCCTTCACGCCACCGAAGGGCAAGCGCGGGTCGCTCTTCACCAGCCCATTCACGAACGCCGCGCCGCACTCCAGTCGCCGGGCGAAGCGCTCGCCCCGCTCGCTATCCCGCGTCCACACCGACCCACCCAGGCCATAGCGGTGCCGGTTGGCGGCGCTCAAGGCTTCCGCCTCGTCCCGCACCCGCACCATGGCCGCCACCGGGCCGAATAACTCCTCGTCATGGGCGGGCATTCCGGGACGCACTTGATCCAAAATCGACGGCGCGTAGAAAAAGCCGGGGCCATCCAGCGGCTTACAGCCCGTCACCGGCACCGCGCCCAGGCGGATCGACTCGACCACTTGCCGCCCTAAGTCGTCGCGCAAATCGGCGCGGGCCAGCGGGCCGATGTCCGTGTCCTCCCGCGCCGGGTCGCCGACGGTCAGCGCTTCGACCCTGGCCCGGAACCGGGCCAGGAATTTATCGGCGATGCTGTCCACCACAATGAAGCGCTTGGCGGCGATGCAGCTTTGCCCGGAGTTCTGGAACCGCGCCGTCACCGCCGTTTCCACGGTCAATTCCAGGTCGGCGTCGGCCAGCGCCACGAATGGGTCCGAGCCGCCCAATTCCAGCACGGTTTTCTTCAGCGCCGCGCCCGCCAGTCCGGCGATGCGCCGTCCGGCCCGCTCGCTGCCGGTCAGGGTGACGGCCTGGACATGGGCCGTGCCGATGAGCCGCTCGGTCTGTTCGTGGGCGATGGGCAGCCAGCGGAACACGCCCTCGGGCACCCCCGCCTGCCGGAAGACGCCTTCGATGGCCGCCGCGCAGCCGGGCACGTTGGGCGCGTGTTTCAGGAGAGCGCCATTGCCCGCCGCCAGCGCGGGCGCGGCGAACCGGAACACCTGCCAGAACGGGAAATTCCACGGCATGACCGCCAGCACCGTGCCGAGCGGTTGAAAGGCGACGTAGCTGCGCCGGGCGTCGGTTTCGACCCGCTCGTCGGCCAGCAGGCGGACGGCGTTCTCCGCGTAAAACTCGCAGCCCAGGGCGCATTTCTCGATTTCGGCGCGGGCCTCGCGGATCGGCTTGCCCATTTCCCCGGTGATGAGCCGGGCGTAAGGCTCCAGGTTTTCGCGCAACACCACAGCCGCCCGTCTCAAGCAATCGGCGCGCTCGGACACGGCGGCGGTTTGCCATTCAGGCAGCGCCGTGGCGGTTTGGCCGAGCGCCCGGTCCAGTTCGGCGTCGTTCCATTCGGGGTAGTGGCGGAGGGTTGCTCCGGTGGCGGGGTTTTGGCTGAGGTAGGTCATCGGCTTGGCCTCAAGGTTGAATTCGATAGGCGCTTAATTGGGTCTGACTGATCGGCCTTCGGGCATGGCGGAATGCTTCGATACCTCGGCACGAACGGCCCGCTGTGTAAGCCCTGGGTAAGCCTTCAACGCTCCCATCTGTAATCCGCTGAGCCGCCCGGTCATGCTCGGCCTTTTGCGCGAGGTGGAGCGATGGCGTTATCGGCCTATTGGCA
>NZ_JBTEKS010000393.1:0-3988 GCF_054333355.1 Methylomagnum sp.
TGAAATGTCTGCATAGTTTGGTGCATCGCTCAAGAAATCATCTGACACATTTATTAGATACCTTTATTTATATTGGAGCGGGCCTCTGGAACTTTAAACTCTCATTGAAAACACCAACTTAGGTAGGGAACATGTCTAATGGTCAGCCAAGCGTGCATGATCCGCTCATATTCCTCCGGCGTGATGGTCTTTTTTTCGTTTTCCTTCATTGCCTTCTCAAAGCGTTTCGCATCCTTACCCCGTAGAATCGGGGTTTCTTTTATCGGCCTTGCCATAATTACCTCCATCGCAATTAAGGATTATTCGTTTATATGTCTGCTATCACTGAATACTTAGCAACACTTCGCATTATCACACCGCAACCCGCCGCAAGTGAAGCAAGCTAGCATAAAAGTTATTTAGGCGTGTCCTTTTCATCGTTTGGCTGCATAAACCCCGGCCAAATTTTGTTTTTCCCACCCATATTCACAAGCCCCATATCCCGTAACTTACGCATATCCCTTTGCTTGGTTTTTTCATTGCGCTTGAGATATAGAGACTCATACCATGGCGATTTCTTCAAGTCATCAACGGCTATAGGGCCACGGGCAAGCAAGTGGGTCAGGATGGTATATTGTCGCGCATTAATTTCCCTGTGATCGAATAGCCGCTTCACTTGGGTTTCAAACAGCAACAAATTCACCAACCTATTAACCCGCCGATGCAACCGACCAATAACGATTCGCATAGCCTCAAGATGAAACATCACAAACGGGTTATTTGGTGCGGCTTGATTTTTAGCAGCCGCTTTCCGGCAGGCATTAAATAGTGCAAAGTATTGATCTATTTCTTCAAGATAATAACGCGCCAAAGCGAAAGGCGCATAGCGAAATCCGGCGGTTTTCAGTATCGTTGCCTCAAGCACCCGTCCCACCCGGCCATTGCCATCCCAAAAGGGATGAATCAATTCAAAATATAAATGCACCAGCGGCGCACGTATTAAAGCCGGTATGCCTGCGTCGGCAAGCTGTGCGTGCCATGCCACAAGGCTTTCTATTAATAGCTTAACATCCCCGCCATATTGGGGCGGCTTGTATTCCCCGCCATGCGCGGCATTCCCTACCCGAGTGATAATGTTCTTGGGATTATCCCTAAATATTCCAGGCTGATTATATTCGTTTGGCAAATCGCGAGTTATCGCCGCGTGAATCTTGCAAATATATTCGGTGGTAAGCTGCCAATTTGCATTCGGGGTAACTTGCTGGGCTATATCGTAAGCCGCTTTAATATTCACCACGCGCCGCTGTTCTATTTCCTTTATCAACAAGGGGTCCGTTTCCAAGAGTTCCGAAGTTTCCTCTTCGCTTAGCGTTCCCCCTTCAATGCTATTCGTGCCGAAAACGCTACTCGCGATAACTTCACGCTCGAATTGATTAGCCACTTGAGATAGGGGCGATTCCGAAAAGCGTTCGTGCGCGTCATTGGCACGCAGCAAAGCGGTTTCGACCACATTGCTATCCACCCCCACGCGAAACGTGAAGGGTCCAAAGCGTTGCGTTTCAACCCGGAATTCGCAATCGGCAAAGCTTGCCATGTCGGTAAAAATGTCGCCTTTTTTTGGCTAAAAAAGCCTTTTTAAACATAAAGATGGATGATAACACAAGAAAAAAATGTCCAAAAAAATGTCCGCTTTTTTCTTACACTAGGTTTCGCCCCAATTCACCCGGTCCCTGTCAGCAATCGGCACAGTTCCCCCCGCACCGCTTCCACGTCCCCCGCTTCCGGCCCGTCCAGAAACAGCGGATCGAACCGCACGCACCCCGCCAGCTTGTGGACCGCTTCCGGGTCCAAGCCCTGTTCCGGCCCGATGGTCTCCAAGGCGGTTTCCAAGGCCAGCAGCCGCGATTCCCATTGTTCCGTCGCCCTTTGGAACCGTTCCACCCCGGCCCGGTCCCCATGCTCACAGGCCACATGCGCCCCGCCACGGGCAGCCAGGAAGCGGGCGAACGCCTTCCAATATTCGATGGCCCACCACGAAGCCACGGCAAACAGCCGGTCGAGGCGTTCCTCATACTCGAAATGCGCCCCGGTATAGGTGAACGTGCCACGCGGCGCGGAATCCGCCACGCGGGTCAATTCCAATTCGTCGCCGTCGCACAGGTACTTGAAGGCCAGCGCGGCACGTTCCCGATGGGATAGCCCCGCATAGGCGCGGGTAATGGCGTCGGTCTTCATCGGCTCACCCTCCCAAGATTTCCCGGACAGCTTCATTCATCGCGGCCACGTCCCCGGCGTCGGGGCTTTCGATGGCGATAGGCCGGAACGGTTCGGCGGCGGTCCCCTGCCGTATCGCGTCCGGGTCGAAGCCATGGCGTGCCCCCGCGTCGTTCAAGGCCACATCCAAGGCCATTAGCCGGGATTCCCACGCCCGTGCGGCCCGCATGAAGTCCGGCCCGTGGGTTTCGTCCAGTCCCCCGCCCAAAGCGGCCATGCGGCGGGCCATGGTGCGCCAATGCTCCACGCCCCACCAGGCCGACAGGCGGATATAACGCTCCAACCATTGCCGGTATTCCGGTTCGGTACTCCGGCACGGCACCACGGGCACGGTGGACAGAATGCGCGTGGCTTCCAATTCATCCCCGGCGGCGCAATAGCCCAGCACCAGCCCGGCCCGCTCTTTCAGGCTCAAGGCGGCGTAACATTTGGTGAGTCGGTCGGCTTTCATGGCTTCCCCCGTTGGTTCAAAGTGCGTTCCATCAATTCCAAGCGGGTTTGTAGCACGTCGGTTTCGTAGGCTTTCCGAATCATGTCCAGCACATAGGCCAAGCGGGTTCCGTCTTGCGCCTCAATGCGTCCGGCCCGCATGTCCCGGTACACACTGGCGAGTTCGCGGCGGATGGCGCGGGCGTCGTGTAGGTCGATCTTCGCCGGGGGGGTGGGGGTGACGGAATTCCCTTCCCCGTCAAAGGTTTCCGGCTGGCGTTTTTCGGCGTGGCTCATGATGTTTTCACCTCCCGGAACTCGGGACAAAAGCCACAAAAGCCCCCGAACAAGCGGGCGCGTTCCGAAAAGCCGATTCTTTCAGCCCCCGGATTCCGGGACAAAAGCCACAAAAGGGCACGGCGGCGCAGGATCATAGCCCACCCCCGGAAATCGCCGGGTTCACCTCAAACGTCCGGCTAGGCCGGTGCGCGGGCTTGTCGGTCGGCACCAGCGGGCGGATATAGTGGCGCTCGGTGAGCACGTCCATGACGGGTTCCAAGTCGTTAGCCCGCTTGAAGCGGTTTTTGTGGATATAGTGGCAATCTCGGAAGGTGAAGCTTTCCAGCCCTTCCCGCCGAAGCCAGCCCAGCACCACCCGTGCCCCATCAAGCGCCGGGTCCGCCCCCATCAAATCGAACACCGCCAAGGCGTGGGCGCTCAAGGCTTCCGCGATGCGCAAAGCGGCGTGCATATCATCGGCGCTTATCTCGTGCTTTTCCGGCCCCCGGAAGGCGTGGCGGGTGATGTGCAGCAATCCCGCGACGCGGGCCATGGCACCGGGCAACTTCCCGGCCCAATCGGTGCAATGCTCGAATTTCCCGCCCGGCCCCATGTGGCCTTCCGTTTGACGCCAAAAGGCTTGCCAAGCATCGAACGCGGCGGGCGAAAGCTTGAGGGTATGGGGGCAGGCTTCGCCGTTGCGGTCGGTCCCCGGTTCCTTGTTCAGGATGGCGTGAAGGTGGCCTTCCCATCGAAGCTTCAAGTCTTCCGGTAACGGGCGGGTTTCCCCGGTGCGTCGCCCCAGGTTCGGCACGGGCAAGGCGTACAGGAACCGGCCCAACAAGCCCCGGCCCCGGAAACCGGGCTTCGCGGTCAATCCCCGCAGCACGTCCGGTTGCGGACTTATGCCGATGGTGAGCGCGGGGCGTTGCATAAACACAGACGGGCGGCTTCCCCGGTCCACCCGGACAGGGCTTCCGGCGTGCCCCTGTAGGAACACATCCAAATTCGGGATTCCGCCCGAATA
>NZ_JBTEKS010000394.1:0-3986 GCF_054333355.1 Methylomagnum sp.
ACTCGGTGTCGGTGGCGGATAACGCCATGTTCAATCAAGGCGAAATCGTCAGTTGCAACTATGTCCCCGGCGGCGGGATTCTGACCTTGAACGGGGTGGGCTGGTGGCCGGCCACCCAAGCCAGCCCCAGTTTGGCGGGCCTCCACCAGAACCGAATCCAGGACGGCGGCAGCCCGTTGCGCAAGGTGGCGAACCGGCTGTTCGGCGATGGCATCCAATTGGCGGCGGATTTGCAGGCGGCGGGCGGCGCGGCGGCTTTCCACCATGACGACCTATTCCCGCAGACCTACATCGGCAGCCAGTTCAAGGACGTGGCTCGGATGATTAAGTTGCGGGCCAGTCAAGGGGCGGGCCGTCAGGTGTTCTTCTGCCAGTTCGGCAGCTTCGACACCCACGGCGGGCAGGACTGGCAGCATTGGAATTTGCTCAGCCAGTTGTCCGCCGCCTTGAATGCCTTCTATTGGGAAATGCACGACAGCGGCCTGGGCAACAAGGTGACGAGCTTCACCCAATCGGAGTTTGGCCGCACCCTGCAACCCAACACCGGCGGCACGGACCATGGCTGGGGCGGACATCACTTCGTGATCGGTGACGCGGTGGCGGGCGGGGTCTACGGCACCATGCCACAGTACGGGCTGGGCGTGCCAGGCGATTCCAATGGCCGGGGGGCGTGGATTCCGACCATCGCCACCGAGCAATACGCCGCGACCTTGGGAATCTGGTTCGGGGCGGACGCTGGCGACTTGGCCTATGCCTTCCCGACGCTGGGGAATTTCTCTGCGGGGAATTTGGGGTTTATGGGGTGAGATTTGGGGCGGATAACATCTCTTGAAAGGATATTATCCGTTAGCACGTAGGTCGGGCATGCATTTCCATGCCCGACCTGCCTGTTTGGCCTAACGGCCAGCTACGCTGCAAGTCTTTGTTAGGCTAGGGGGCACATCACAGAAAATAAATCCGTCACCTTTTCCATTGCAGCTACGCGGCTTATCTTCTTGATTGGATAGCCATTCGATTTTCAATGTTAAATTTTTGCTTTAATTCCAAGGCCTTCCTCATTTTTTCATTGAGAATACCGGTGTAGCCAACACATTGTGGCACTCCCAAATCTGCTTCGGTGTTTACTTCAAGAATGATAGGGCCTTCATCAGTAAAGGCGATATCCCAATGTTGAAGCCATAACCCATTTAAAACCCCCGCCGCCTTCAAGCAATAATTTTTTGCCTTTTCCCAATCGGGCAAGGCCAATCCAATAATTTTTTGTTGAGTATCTGGATGTATTTCACATTCTATGCGGTTTATGCCCAATTTTGGAATAACTCGAACAATCCTTCCATTTATTATATCCACCCATCCCAGCATATTACCAGTTGCGCCATGGCTAAAATTGTCGGTCATATTATTCCCGACAGGTATTTTCAAGAACGCCATAAAAACTTCATATTTCTCTTCCTGACGAATCAAAATCAATCTTACTGTACTCAGTCGATTTCCACACGTTTGCTTCAAGATCGGATGAGGTTTGAGCAGAGGCTGAAACAATAAACCTCCATAGGGTAAAAACCTTGCCTTTTCAATTAACTTTTTGATTTCGAGATAACCCCCATTTTTCAGGACGAGTCGCTCGGTAGAAGGGTCATAGCTTAAGACGGCATAAGCATCTCTTCCATAAGTCCCTTGAACAGGCTTTACAAATATAGGGTATATATCTTCCCGAGATAAAAAATTCCTTAATGAATCCGGGTCTCGCAACAAAATTTCATTCTTGCCTATATCAAATACTGAATAAATAGCTAGATTTTTTGGTGCCGGTATATTTAACCCATTTAATATAGCGCAACAGAGAAGCTTATTATTGGCCGTGCTGCGCCAAGAGCCATCATTAAGCACCTTGTCAATATATGCGCTAGTTCGCCACCCTATCATTTCTGATTTATGCTGGGATTTTATCTTTTCATCATCGTAAATGCCATATTCATAATATTCTGAAAACCCTATCTTTGATTGAGAAAAATAAAGCTTTGTAGCTTCAATGAATTGATTGATAATCGGCTTCTTATGCGTGCTGCGAACAGCTTTAGCATATTCATATAATTGATGTATTTTTCCAAAAAGTTTAAAGATTTTCATTTCAGTAACCTTATGTAAGTTTTTGTGGTTTTATAGAGCGTCATTTACGCCCAATGTAATAAGCCAACCTGCGATTCCGCGTGCGATGAGCCTTATGAAATTCTGATTTTTGAATATATCCCCAAAGGCTTCGTTATGGCAATGACGGAATTGTCAGGTTTAGCGAATGGCTTTATTACAGAGGCGCTGCGAAACTAAGGAGGGCGACAAACCGAAAATTCAGACGGCACAAAGCCCCGGCGCGGGCGGCACATCAACTGCGTTATGCGCCGCCCGCGTCGAGGCTTTGTAACAGTTTATCTCGATCCTCGCCATAGTTTTGCCAGCGTCCATATCAAGCGCCATCCATACTCAAAACAGCCACAAACTGAACTTTTTAATCCCCCTCATCCCACCCCTCTCCCAGAGAGAGCGGGCAACAAGATCGGGCCGTGTTTAGACGGGAGGCTTGTGAACCCACAACAAGCCGAATTCCCCACCCGTACGCGGTCTAAGGGACAAAACCTCGCCCGCAGGTGCCGCCCATGCGTTTCCCAAGAAAAGGATTTCTCCCCGCCCTTCTGATGCTGTTTGTCTGTGCCGCCGCGACCGCCGCCCGGCTGGACCCGGCCCGTTATGACTTCCCCTACCCGGACCCGTACCTCGCCACCACCACCGTCGCCTTGTTGAAGGACCGGGACAAGCGGCTGGTGGATGACGATAGCCGCTGCCTCCACATCCAAATGATTCCCGGCCGGAACGACATCGAATTGCTGGAAGGCAAAGGTCGCCTGCGGGTCCGCTTCCAGCCACAGGACGACCGCCACGCGCCGCTGATTTTCCTGATCCCCGGCTTCGGCGGCTCGGCCTACACCGGCTCGACCCGCTACGTGGCGCAAATGCTGGTGGACCGGGGCTTCCAGGTCGCCACCCTGCCCTCCCCGTTCAGTTGGAATTTCGCCCTAGCCGCCAGCCAGTCCGGCTTTCCCGGCTACACCGGACGGGACAGCGAAGACCTGTACGCCGCCATGCAAGCGGTGCTGCAACGGCTCCGTGAGCGGGACGGGGTGAGCGTGAGTCGGATCGGACTCATTGGTTTCAGCCACGGCGCCTTGCACGCGGGCTATCTGAGCAAGCTGGACGCCGAGCGCAAGCAGATTGGCTTCGACAAGGTGCTGCTGGTGAATCCGCCGGTGAATCTGCCGGAAGCCATCCGCAAGATCGACCAGTTGGCCGACCTGGACAAGCGCTTTAGCACCGAGGAGCGGGACGACATCGAATCCTACGCCTTCGGGGTCGGCAGGGCGGCGCTCAACCGGGACATCGACGACCCCGGTTACTTCGCCGACTGGAACCGGCGCTTGCGGCTATCGGGGGAGCAAATCCGCTACCTCATCGGCAAGGCGCTGCGGGTGCCGGTGGGCAATATGCTGTACGTGATCGAACTGATGAAGCAGCCGGGGATCCTCACCACGCCGGTCAGTTGGGGCTACCGCAGCGCACGCTTCGAGGAGGCCCGGAGTTACGACATCCTCGATTATGTCCGGCAAATCCTGGCACCCCGGTTGCGGCAGGATCAGGAACGGAATGCGGATTTCGAGCGGCTGGCGGCTGAATCCTCGCTGACGGCCATCGGTCCAAGCTTGCGGAGCAACCCCCGCGTGCATCTGATGCACAACGCGGATGACTTCCTGATTTCGGCGGAGGATTTGCGGTTCGCGGAGGATGTGTTCGGGGCGCGGGCGCGGATTTACCCCCATGGCGGGCATTTGGGGAATCTGTGGTTTCCGCAGAATCGGCGGGATTTGCTGGGCTTATTCGAGCCGCTATTGGCTGGCAAAAGTGGGAGTGGGCTTTAGCCCACGACCGCCATAAGT
>NZ_JBTEKS010000395.1:0-3984 GCF_054333355.1 Methylomagnum sp.
TTCGGCAAACTCCGCGCTCAATTCGTCTTCGTCCAGGGCCACGACTGGCACCCCGGCCCGTCCGGCGGCAAGGAGGAATTCCACCCGGCCCATACCGCACAGCGCCCCGGCCTTGCCGGAACTCAAGCGCCCGACTTCAAACAGTTTCAGCGCCAACATGAATTTGGCTTCCCGCGCTAGCTCTTCGGGCGAGGCGGCGGGCAGGGCCAGGGCGTCTATGGGAAATTCGAGCAAAACGGTGTTCATGGCTTAATCCTCAGTTGTGGCGTGCTTTCTGGGTTCCCCCTCAATACTGCCCCATGTGTTCCACCCGGAATACTTGATCCGGCTCCACCCGGTTTTCCTTGGGGATATACCGGGCAATCCAGAACTTCCCATCATCCCGGCGGGTGAGCAATACCGGCGGGCCATAGGTTTTATGTTCCGCCCGCGCCTTCTCCCGTGTTTCTTCGCTGTCGAGGATATGACCGCCCTTAATTTCCGCCAGCAGAATCCCGCCGCCCCGTGTCCGGTTTTTCACGCCGATGACGAAATCCGGGTAATACCCGTCGCCTTCGGGAATGATGAGGCGGATAGACCAGGGTTTGCGTGACGGGTTGCGGTGCCACCATAGAACGGTGCCCGACGTGTCGGCGTCGAGGAATTCGGCGAATTTCCGTTCGTGTTCGTTCAGGTCCGGCGGCATGACGCCATAGACATTGAGGCGGGAACGAACCGCGCCCGGCAAGGCTTCAACGTGAGCGGGCAAGGGCGCGGCGTCCAAGATTTCCTTATCACGGGCCATACACACTCGTACCGAATCGCGCACCAAATTTGGATAAGTCGCCAAAATCAGGTTCAAGGCACGCCGTAACTCGCCGTCGTCCAGTCCGATACCTTGTTCATCGTTGTATTCCAGTCGTAACGCGGCCAGCAAGGCGTCTTCCAGGTCGCGGGGATTGTAGTATTCGGCCTGGAACAAGACTCGTTGCGCCCGGCGGGCTAATTCAGCATGGGAAAGCTTAGCCTGTACGGTGTCCACTGCTGGCGTATGACTGTCGAAAATATCCGCCACGGTCTTGCGGGTGATTCTGACCGTTTTTCGTAAACCCGCCTGTAACACTTCCCCGCTCAGTTTGAGATATACCCCAGCACATTTCACCACGTCAGTTTCCAGCGGTAGCTGCTCTTTTTGGAAGTATGTCGGGATACCCTCCCGCAACGGAAGCACCGAAGCGCCGGGCAACGGTGCGGTAATCGTGGCGCTATGGCTTTGATAGGGCGCGGCGGTTTCGGCCTGTGGAATCAGGGAGAAACCGGGCAAGATTCCCGGCCCGCTATAAGCCACCGTCGCAGGATTAGGCGCGGTCTCGGCGGGTTCGCTGCCCGCTGGTTTCCAGGCTGGGGGCACGTAGGGTTGCGGCAACAAAGCCATTTGCCCGTTCTGGGAATACTGCACTTGGGTTTCCCCGCCGACCCGCACGGTGAGCGCATAGGGGCTAATCCCGGACAGTTCGGTTTGTAGGGCGTTGATCCTCTCGCCCGCGCCAATCAGCCCGCTTTGACTCTCCGGCTCGGCCAGGAACACATACCCGAACCGCAGCAGTTCAGGAAGGGTTTTGTCCGCCGCCTTGGCTTGCAATTGCCGATGCACCCGCAAAATGCGTCCGACCACTTGCACGCCGAAATCGGTATCTTTGGCCCCGCGCATCGATACCACCGTAAATGCCCGTGGTGCGTCGAAGCCCAAGGCCACGGCCATTTTGAACAGCAGGACTTCCTTGCTGTCATCGAAAGCCACGGTCGCTAAGTCATCGTGGGGTTCGTCGGCGGTGTAGGACGCGATGGCGGATTCCGGCACGCCCAGATTCAACAGCTTGGCTTTCGCATCTTCGATCACGGAAACGCCCGCCGGGCCTTTGTTGCCCACCTGTACCAGCATCAACGGCGTGAAAGTCGCGCCGATTTCGGCCAATTGGGCTTTGATGGCGCTATGGGCTTGCCATGCTTCCGCCAAGGCGGTGGCCGGGATGTCGGTGAAGGGTTTCTGGTCGTCCGTTGCCAAGTAGGCAATCGCTTTGACGCTGCCCTTGATAAGCCCCGCGTCCACGGCGTGCTGACGGGATACGGTGATGCGATGCAATTCCCCGATACCCGCCGCTTTCTTGAATTTCACCACGTCGGCGTCGTCGGGCGTGGCGGTAATCAGCAAGGTGAATTCGGGGGCTAGGACTTCCCGGTAGAAGCGCACGGCTTCGGTCGCGCCGGTAAAGCCGTGATGGGCCTCGTCCACCACCACGCCGATACGGAAACCCGCTTCCCGCAAGGCTGGGATGAAGTCATCCAGCGCCAGGGAGGTGTCGCCGTTCTTGCGGAGCTTGCGGGTATCGGCCCGTTTCGCGGCCACGGATTGCCACGTCGTCAGGAACACATCGCCGCTGCGGCTGGAATAGGCCACGCGCTCATTGGCGAGGTCTCGCACCCGTAGCCCGGTGAAATGCTCTTTCATCGCGGATTTGGAT
This sequence comes from Methylomagnum sp., assembly GCF_054333355.1. Taxonomy (NCBI): domain Bacteria; kingdom Pseudomonadati; phylum Pseudomonadota; class Gammaproteobacteria; order Methylococcales; family Methylococcaceae; genus Methylomagnum; species Methylomagnum sp. The sequence continues at coordinate 2,502 of NZ_JBTEKS010000395.1, forward strand.
TGCTCCACCAGAGTGGCGAACGGGGTGAACCAGAACCAGACGATTTTGGCGTTGTGATGATGATCCGGGGCGGCGAAAGCTTCGGCAATCATGCCGGCCATCATGGTTTTACCGGCCCCGGTGGGCGCTTCCAGCAGCACGCAGCCGTTGAAGGCGCTGGCGGTGCGGCGGCTGGCGGCGTCGGTGGCTTGCTGAATTTGGTTTTCGGCGTAGCGGAAGATTTCCAGGGCGTTGTTTACGGCGTCTTGTTGGTAGTGCTTCGGTGTCGGCACGCTCATGATTTGGCCCCCAAGCCAAAGCGGTTGACCAGGAATTGCGGTATCGGCTGGAGGCTGGCCCGTTCGTCTTCAAGGTATTGGGTCAGCAAGCCGGGTTGCCAGGAATACACCACGGCGGTTCCGTGGGCTTGAATGGCTAGCTTGATGAGTTCGACCGCTGCCGCCGATAGCTTGGGGACGTAGAGCATGGCCCCTGGGTCGAGGTCCGCCTGTTGGATGAGTTGGGCGGATTGGTAGGGGGTGAGTGTCCCGGCGTGGATCAATTGCAGGGCCGTCCAAACCTGTTCGTGTTCGATGGCGCTCAGTATGGCTTCGCCGGGTATGCGGCGGGTGCGGAGATAGGCAAACCCGGATTGATGCGAACTCAACAGGTCGTTGCCCAAGCCCGCCACCCTTTCGCCTTTCTTGTTGCGGTAGCCGTTCATCACCCGCCGCACGCGCTCGGCGCACACATCGCGGCAGAGGTTTTTATCCGGGGCGTCGGTGGTGGCTTCGGTGCTGGATACCAGAATGAAACGCCGGTTGCCGCCGTCTTCTTGGTTCAGTTTCATCACGGCATGGGCGGTGGTGCCGGAACCGGCGAAGAAATCCAAAATAATATCGTCTTCGTTTGGTGCGCCTTGTCGAATCAGTTCTAAGATCAAATCGGACGGCTTGGGAAAATCAAAAGGTCGATTTTCAAAAATCTCGTCAAGCTCCCTCGTGCCGTGATAAGTAAATAATTGGTCACCTATGATTGAAGAAAACCCGGTATATTCGGAACTCATTTCGTTCAGAAAAACCTTTAATCTTGGGCGGCCAGTTGGTTTTTCAGGCCATAAAATCCGGTTTTCTGAAATTAGCGTTGCCATTCTGGCACGGTCAAATCGCCATCCCTGCTTTGGCTTCCCATAATTAATTCCCGTTGTTTGATTAATAAGGTCATAATGCAGATTAGGCCGCGCTTTTTCGTCAGCTAACCCTACCATATTTCCACTTGTCCACGCCCCCCGTGGATCATTATCTGGATTTTTAAACTGTTCTTGGTTGCGAGAGACGCCCCGCAACTTTTGGCCGTATACGAATAGAGATGTTCCCAAATTATCATAAGTATATTGTTCACAATTGTTACTTTAAGGCTGTCAGGGTAAAATCAAGCAATATTTCCCTCAATCTTTCCTTAATGGCACTCCTACGATGATCTTTACCAGCCTCGACGACATCCG
>NZ_JBTEKS010000396.1:0-3980 GCF_054333355.1 Methylomagnum sp.
GTGGGCTTTAGCCCACGCCGCGTCAATCGTGGGCTAAAGCCCACTCCCACAGGCTCATCAATCAACATCCGCTGACCGCCGTGACAACACCAAAAACCAGGCGCACCTACACCCTCGGCCTCTGTGCCACCTACCACGACCCCGCCCTGGCCATCGTCGATCCATCCGGCCAGGTGCTGTTCGCCGAAGCCACCGAGCGCTATCTGCAATCCAAACGCGCCCTCAACTGCGAGCCGGACAATCTCTACCTGTTGCCCCGGCTGCTGCGGGAACACTGCCCGGATGCCGAAGCCTTCGTCATCGCGGGCAACTGGCGGGCGGAGCGGCCTTGGTACGAACGGCTGGCGCGAGCCATGGGCTGGCTGACGCCGCGTGGACTCCTGAATTATCGGGGCCGACAGCTTACCGCCTGCGTGGAAACCTGGGAACTCAACCACATGCAGGCGTGCCAGCACCACGCCATGCGCCGGGTCGGACTCAATTTGGCCCGCGTGCTGCGGCGGGATTTCCCCGGCGCGGCGGTCGAATTCCGCCACTACGACCATCACCTCAGCCACGCCGCCCTAGCCTGCCACGGCAGCCCATTCCCGGACGCGGCCTGCGCGGTGATCGACTCCTACGGCGAAACCGGCTCACTGGCGTTCTTCGAGTACCGCGCCGGGAAAATCGTTCCCCGCTACGTGGCGCGGGGTCCGCAGAGCCTCGGCTTCTATTACATGAAGCTCACCGAGTTATGCGGCTTCGATTGGATGGGCGGCGAAGAATGGAAGGTGATGGGGCTGGCTTCTTATGGCGAAACCGATGCGGAAGTGCTGGGCTGGCTGCGGTCCATGATGCGGGTCGAAGGGCTGGATTTGAAACAGGACCGCGCCACGTTCTTCGACTTGTTGCGCCGCCTCGAAACCCGCCAACGCCAGCCCGACCAAGCGCCCGAAGCCGCCGCCAATCTGGCCCACACCGGGCAACGCTTCTTCGTCGAGACCGTCAATCAGTTGCTCACTAATCTGCACGGCCTGGGGATTTCCGACAATCTGGTCTTGGGCGGCGGCTGCGCGTTGAATTCGGTGGGCAACGGGCAAATCCTCGCCGCGACGCCGTTCAAGGCGCTGCACATCCCCTCCGCGCCCGCCGACGATGGCACGGCCTTGGGCGCGGCGCTGCTGGCCTATCACGCCGACCACCCCGGCCAGCCGGTCGAATCCGACCCGCTGACGCCTTATCTCGGCAGCCGGGTGGACGACGCGGCGGCGGCGCGGTTCGCCTATTACGCCGGGCTGCCCGTCCAGCATCTACCCGGCGGAGCCATTGTCCCGGCAGCGGCGGCGTTGCTGGCGGAGGGCAAGATTGTCGGCTGGGTCCAAGACCGGGCGGAATTTGGCCCCCGCGCCTTGGGCAACCGCTCCATCCTGGCCGACCCGCGCCCGGCGGACATGGGCGAAAAGGTCAACATCGAAGTCAAATTCCGCGAGCGCTTCCGGCCCTACGCCCCGGCCATCCTGCATGAATACGGGCCGGATTATTTCGAGGATTACCAGGAATCGCCCTACATGGACCGCACCTTGAGCTTCCGGCCCGCCGCGCAAACCAAAGTGCCCGCCGTGGTCCATGTGGACGGCACGGGCCGACTGCAAACGGTCAAACAAGACTGGAACCCGCGCTTCCACGCCCTGCTGACCGAATTCCACCGACTCACCGACGTGCCCGTGCTGCTCAACACCAGCTTCAACGTGATGGGGAAACCCATCGTGCATAGTGTCGAGGATGCGTTCGGCGTGTTTTTAGGGTCCGGGCTGGATGGGCTGGTTATCGGCGATTACCTATTCACCAAGCCTTCTGGTTCCTCGCCCGCCGGGAGACCTAGCCTGAGCGCAGTCGAAGGCGGGTTGGGGTGAGGGGGAGTTCAAATGGGATTTCAACCGCCCGCCAACCCCCGTCAACTCTGCCAAACGCTGCTGAACGGCGTCCCGAGCCAGGATGATTTGCGGGCGGCGGCGAATCTTCTGGATAGCGCACTCACGACCGTAGGTCGGGCATGTATTCCCATGCCCGACGATTTCGGGCAACCGGGGATGTCGGGCACGAGTACATGCCCGACCTACGAATTAACCTTACCTAAACCCGAATCCCCCGCCGCCCGCCGCCACATCCTGCAAGCCCTTGCCCCCACGCTGCGGCTGGACGGCATTTGGCTGGCCCGCGTCGCCCAACCCGCCACCGGGCACCTCGCGGCGGAAAGCCAGTTATTCGAGCTTTACTGTCGGATGATGGGCCTGGACGACCCGGCCCGTTCTCCCGCGTTGCGCTGCCGGGCCAGCCTGATTTTGGCGGGCGTGCATTTGCCGGACTTGGACAATCCCGGTTTTTGTAGGTCGGGCTTCAGCCCGACCTCGCCGCCCGGCGTCACCGGCTATCGGGCTGAAGCCCGACCTACACTGGCCCTTTTGCACCTGTGTTTGATGCACCGGCCCCGGACGTTTTTCCCGGAGCTATTGGGCTACACCCTGGCCCATGTCCACCGCGAACCGGCTTGGTGGGACGCGCCGCCGCCGGACGGGACTGACGATCCACGGGCCGAATTCCGCGCCCTCGCCCTGGCCGCGCTGGACAGCTACCCGCCGCGGGAAAGCCACGCCGGGCGCATCCGGGCCGGGTGGGATCTGTACCGGCATGGCTGGAATAGCTTGCTGGCGGAACTCGCCGCACAGCCCCGCCCCGTCACCGCTGAGGATGCCATGGCGGCGCTGATCCGCGCCAAGCTGCCCCAGGCCATCGGCTACCACAGCCGGGTGAAACTGGCCGGGCGCGGCCTGGATGATTGGCTGCGGGCGGGCGAATCGACGGGGGATTTCCGCCCGTTGCTGCAAGCGCTGCGGGATTCGCCCCGCATCGACCGCGCCTGTCCCGTCGCCAGCCGGTTGATTAAGGCCATGGCGTTTGGCGGCGCGATGTTTGGGGTGTTCGACGAGGCGGAGCGGCGGGTGTGTTTGGCGTGGATCGAAGAAGAAACAGCATCGTTCCCACGCTCTGCGTGGGAATGCAGCCATGGACGCTCCGCGTCCCGTATCGGCGGGAGGGGTGATGGTGAGAATGGAGCCAGCCCCGCATCCCGGAACGCAGAGCGTGGGAACGATGGCGTTTCGGTACGCGGGCTGTACACCGCCCTGCTCCGCGCCGAATCCCCCGCCGACTTCCCGCCCGCCGCCGACGCCTTCGTCGAGCGCATCCTGCGCCGCGCCCGCTGGCTGGACCGGCTGCGGCCTTGGCGGCGCTTCGCTTACTCGCACGCCGCGTTTCACGATCACATCGAGAATCTGCACCGCCGCGCCGTGGCCCGTTATCGCCCGCTTGTCGGCCCGCCCAAGGCCAGCCGGGAGTTTTGCCGCTGGGCCGCGCTGCAACTGTCGCCCGCGATTTTGGTGGATGGGGCGTGGCTGGCGGGCATTCCCACGGCGGCGGAGAAACTCGGCGATATTGGCCGTCATTTGCTGAAAATCTACGCCGACGAGTTGGGCAATGGCCAGACGGATTGGAATCATCCCAATGTGCAGCGCCGTTTGTTGGACGGCCTGGGGTATGAGCTTCCGTCTTTCGACAGCGGGGAATTCGCCGCGCATCCCGGCTTTGTGGCGGCGGCGTTTGATATTCCGGTTTATCTGATGGCGATTGGGCAACGGCCAGATAAATATTTCCCGGAGATATTGGGCTTGAATCTCGCCATTGAACTGAGCGGCTTGGGGGCCGAGTATATGAAGGTGGTGGATGTGCTCAACTATTACGGGATTGATTCGACGATTATCAAGCTGCATCTGAGTATTGATAACCTCGCGTCCGGCCATGCGGCGCGGGCGCGGGAGGCGGTGGTTTTGTATTTGGATGGGATTCTCAAGCGGGAAGGCGGGGCGGCGGGTGAGGCGCAGTGGCGGCGGATATGGGCGGGGTATCTTTCGTTGAATGTAGCGGGTTTTGGGCTGGCGGGGCGG
>NZ_JBTEKS010000397.1:0-3962 GCF_054333355.1 Methylomagnum sp.
TGGTTCCCAAGCTCCTGCTTGGGAACCAGCTAAAAGGTTCGTAGTTCCGCCTTCAGGCGGCTACGGCACCGCCTGAAGGCGGGACTACAAGCCAAAAGTTGCGTAAGCCCTAAAGATTATGAGTATTCAATACGCCAAGGCCACCAGCACCGCGCACTCGGTCAACTCCACCAGCGCCCCGGCGGTATCCCCGGTGGCACCGCCCAGGCGCTTGAGCATCCACGCCCGCAGCGCCACAAACACCAAACCCGCCGCCGCCAGCGCCCGTTCGCCCGCCGTGCCTGTCACCAATGCCGCGCCCGCCAATGCGACGATCACCACCACCCAAGCCGCCCGCCGGGGCAAATGCCGGGCCAGCGCCTCGCCCAATCCGCCGGGCCGCACATAAGGCGTGGTGAGGAACAACAGCATCGGCGCCACCCGCCCCAACAGCGGTGCCAGCAGCAAGGCCGAGCCATCGGGCCGGGCCAGGATGATTTGCAGCGCGGCCACTTTCAGCAGCAGAACCAAAACCACCGCCACCAGCGCCGCCGGGCCGCTGCGGGGGTCTTTCATAATCGCCAACGTCCGCGCCCGGTCGCCGAAGCCACCCAGCCAAGCGTCGGCGGTGTCGGCCAAGCCATCCAGATGCAAAGCGCCGGTCAAAATCACCCAAGCCGTCAGCGCCAGCGCCGCCGACAACAGATCGGACCTGCCCGCGAGAACCCAATCCAAGCCCAGCAGCGCCAGCCCAATGCCCAGCCCTACCAGGGGATAGCACAGCAGCGACGCGCCGATTTCCCGCGCCGTCGGCGGGCGGTTCAGGCGCACTGGCAGGCAGGTGAGAAACTGGATGGCGATAAGCAGGGGGCGCAATGGATTCACGGGGTGGACTCGATTTCTTCGCAATGGGTCCGGTGGCCGCGTAGCCGGTGCAGGGAGGCGGGGGCGACGCCGATCTCCAGCAAACGGGTACGCGGCCACTGGCGGGCCTGGAGCAACATGGTTCGGATTACGCCGCCGTGCGTCACCATCAATACGCGCCGCCCGGCGGGTTCGTCATCGAGCGCGTCCGCCAGCGCGGCCAATACCCGTGCCTGAAAGGCTTCCAGCGGCTCACCGCCGGGTGGCGGATGGCGGAAGGGATCGTCATGAAAGCGCCGCAACGCCAAGGGGGACGCCGCCGCCAGTTCGTCATAAGTGCGGCCTTCCCATTCGCCGAAATGGACTTCCCGCAGCCGCTCGTCGATGAAAAGCGGCACGTCCCAGGCTTGGGCTTGGGTCGCGGCGAATTCCCGGCAGCGGCGTAGCGGCGAAGTTAGCACCGCCTCCCACGGGCCGGTTTCGGCTAGCGTGGCGTCCATTTGGCGCCAGCCCTCCGCCGTGAGCGGGTCGTCCAGGCTGCCGCGAAACCGGGCGCCGCCGAGGGTTTCGCCGTGACGGAATAGGCCGAGTTCAGTTATCACTTGATTCCCGTAGTTCCCGTAGGGTGGGCATGTACTCATGCCCACCGATTCTTTGGTTCAACGGGCGTCTTTTATTGCGGGATAGACTGCCTGAAGGCGGGACTACGAGCGGTGGACTCATGAATTTTTGCCCGCCACCCCGGCCTCGGCGAAGGTCGCCATCCCCCGATGCAGGGCGCAGGCCAACCGCAGCAGGGGCAACGCCACCGCCGCGCCGCTGCCTTCGCCCAGGCGCAATCCCAAATCCAATAGCGGCTTAGCCTCCAACGCCATTAGCAATCGGGCATGACCCGGTTCCGCCGAAGCGTGCGAGTACAAAAGCCAGCCACCCGCGCCCGGTCGCACTAGCTCCGCCATCAATGCCGCCGCCGTGGCGATGAAGCCATCCACCAATACCGGCAGGCCCCGCTGGGCGCAGCGCAGATAAGCCCCGGCCAGCGCGGCGATTTCAAAGCCACCCAGCCGCCGCAAAATTTCCAGCGGCGGCGGGGAATCCCCGGTGTGCAGAGCCAAGGCCCGCTCGATTACGGCGACTTTATGCCGTCGTCCGGCGGCGTCCAATCCTGTGCCTGGGCCCGCCAGATTGTCCGGTGGCTCGTTCAACAGCGCCGCCGCCAGCGCGGTCGCGGTGGTGGTGTTGCCGATGCCCATTTCGCCGCCAATAAAGACCTGGGTTCCGTCCCGCGAAGCCCGGTCGGCGGCGTCGCGCCCGTAATTCAGCGCGGCGGCGAGTTGGGCCTCGGTCATGGCCGGACCTTCGGTGAAATGGGCGGTGCCCGGTCCCAGGCGGCCATCCACGACCCCGGCGATGGGTTCAAGCGGCTCGACGGTCCCCAGGTTCAGCACTTCCAACTCCGCGCCCAGCGCCCGCGCCAGGACGCTCACCGCCGCGCCGCCCGCCGCAAAATTGCGGATCATCGCCGCCGTGACCGATTGGGGAAAGGCCGAGACGCCCTCCGCCGCAACCCCGTGGTCCGCCGCGAACACCACAATCCGCGCCCGTTCCGCCGTGGGCAGCGGGTCGCCTTGCAGGGCGGCGAGGCGGATCACCAAGCTTTCCAGCCGCCCCAGCGCGCCGGGCGGTTTGGTCAGCATGGCCTGCCGTTCCGCCGCCGCCCGCGCCGCCGTGGCATCGGGTTGGGCTAGCGGATCGGCCAGCCATTCAAAGCCGGGCTTCACAAGGGGTCTCCTTTCAAAATCATGGGCAAGCCCGCCACCGTGAGAATCACCCGGTCGCAAAGCCGGGCTAAATCCTGGTGCAAGCGGCCCGACTCGTCGCAGAAGCGGCGGGATAATTCGCCCGGCGGCAACACGCCCAGGTTGGTTTCGTTGCCGATGAGGATGAGGTGGCCGGGCAAGGCGGGCAGGACGGCGTGCAGCGCGTCCAATTCCTCCCGCCGCCGGGCTTGGTCGGTTTCGCAGAGCAGTTGGGTCAGCCACAGGGTCAGGCAATCCACCAGCAGGCAGCGTTTTTCGGCGGCATGGTCCCACAGGGTTTCGGCCAGGGCCAGCGGCTCTTCCACCAGAGACCAATCAGCGGGCCGGTGGCGGCGGTGTTCCGCCACTCGTTGCGCCATGCCCTCGTCGCCGATGCGGGCGGTGGCGATGTAGACCACGTCCAGCCCGCTCTCCACGGCCAGCCGCTCCGCCAGTCGGCTCTTGCCCGAGCGCACGCCGCCCAGAATCAGTTGCTTCATGCCGGGTTCTCCAAAAGGCGGCTTTCCCCGGCGTCGGAGGTGATGCCTTGGATCATCAGGGTGGGGGCGGGCATGGTTGGGCTTCCAGCCTTTGGATTGATGAATGTGGGAGCGGGCTTTAGTCCGCGATAGTTGGGCCAAGTCGCGGGCTAAAGCCCGCTCCCACTATGGGCCGTCAATGGGCGCGGGAACCACGGCGGTGCGCCCGGCCAGACCCAGCAACGTGTGGGCAATCGCCGCGACGCCAATATAAAGCGCCATCCCGGCCAGCATCGGCGGGAAATACCGGGCGAGCTGAGCGCCGAAGTCGGCGAGGCTCAGTTCGGCGAAGCGGCCCGAGAACAGGTAGAAGCCGCCGCTCGACAGCAACTCACACGCCAACGCGCCGCCCAGAACGCTGAGCGTCAACCCAGGCAAGGTGTCGGCGTGGAAGCGGTAACGCCCGCCGTACCAGCGGCCCGCCAACCATAATGCGCCATAGGCCGGGGCCAGCAGCACATAAGCCGGGCTGACGCAGAAGGCATCCACGCCGGACCCAGTGATGGCCAAATAATCGCTGAGCGCCGCCACGGCCAGCAGGGCTGGCAGCGCCCAACGCTCGCGCACATAAAAACCGACCAGGAAGAACGCCGCCCACGAGGCATCGGGCAGGTGCAGGGCGCTGGCGAAATGGTGGTCGCGGGTGGCCGCCATCAGCGCGGCGAGTCCAACGCTCATCAGTAGGGTGCGATTCGAGGCGATGTCGTTCATTGCAGTTCTCCCAAGGGTGATGAAAAACCGGGTTTGCGCTGGTGGTCCCGCCTTCAGGCGGCACAAGAAC
>NZ_JBTEKS010000398.1:0-3953 GCF_054333355.1 Methylomagnum sp.
AGCCCGCCGCCCACATCCACCGCCGCCTCGTCCCATTCGTGGGTGATCTTGAAATCGCCCTGCTGGCGGGTCTCGGGCGAGGCGGTGGCGATGGTCTGCACCAGCCGCCGGTCCTTGACGTATTCGCCGGTCTCCAGGTCCAAGCGGTAAGGATTGAACTGCCGGTCGTACATCAAGGTTCCGTTGCCGGCGATCAACGGCGTGGCGCCGGTGATGGTGGCGCTGTTGCCAGGGTAGTTGTTGCCGCCTAGAGCATTCGGCGCGGAAGTGATGGGCGTCGCCCCTGACCAAGTGTCTTGAATGTAATTGAAGGCGAATTTCCAGCGGTCGAACAGCGTGAAGCGCCCGCCGCCGGATAAATTGTCCACCCGAATCGGGTCGTAGGCGCTGCGGGCACCGTAGATGTCGCGGGCACCTTCCTTGTAATGGCCGTATTGAAAAGAAGCCTCGTCGCCCTCCGCCGCATGGGCCGGGGTTTGAGCCAATCCGGGCAGGGCCAGCGCCGCCGCCGTCAGGGCGCGGAGGGCGGAGTTCTCCGGCCCCGGCGGCAGCGGGCCGACGACTCGGGCCGGGCCAGCGGCGTGTGGCCGCCTAGACCCGAAAAAGCGCTGGCCCGCTTGCCTTAGTCCAGGTCCGAAGGCCGCGAAGCTCCGGGCCAGCCATTTCAACAAGGCGCGGCTCCTGTGGTGGGAGTGGGCTTCAGCCCACGCCTAGGCATGGCTGTCGCGGGCTGAAGCCCGCTCCCACAGGCTCTCGGCCCGCACATCAAGGATGAAAATGCTTCAGTAACAACCACACCCGCCACCGCTGGTCGCCGAACCGCCCGAGGCCGCTTCCCGGCCACCGTGGATGTGTTCGCGGAACGCCGCCTGACCGGGATGAGGCTCCAGCGCCATCTGCGGCTTGGCGAGATGACCACGCTCCCAAGGCGACACCGGGGCGCACCCCGCCAATAGCGCACTCAAGGCCAGCAGCCACGCCGCCCCGGCCCGTTCAAGTCTAGCCATGCTTAGTTTTTCGCGAGTGGCTCATCGGCCAGCAATTGTTCCACCAGGGCGCGGAATTTTTCCGCCTCGCCGGGCCGGAAGCCCACATGGACATGACGAATCACACCCTGACGGTCGATGAGGTAGGACGAGGGCATACCCATGACGCCGAACTCCTGTGGGCATTGTCCGCCGCTGGCGTCGGCCACATTGACGAAGCTGGCCGGATGGCGATCCAAAAACGCCTTGGCGTCCTCCGGGTTCTCGTCGAGATTGATACCCACCACCTGCAAGCCCCGATTCTTCAACTCGTGATCGAGTTTATTCATGAAGGGGAAGGACTGCGCACAAGGCCCACACCAGGAGGCCCAAAAATCCACGTACAGTACCTTGCCTTTGTAGTGCGATAGGTCTTGGCTCGCGCCATTGTTGAGGGGAGCCAGTTTGCAATTGGGGACCGTCTTGCCTGGCTCGAATTCATGGGCCTGGGCGCTGAAAGCGATTGCCAAGGCGGTGCCGATAAGAAAGCGTTTTCCCGGATTCATCGTCAATGCCTGCGGAATGGATTGCCGAACCAAGCACGCCCCGTCGGCTTGGAGCGATTGATAAGCCGCCGAGCGCCGGTGTTACCCAAGCATTGGCGGCCGTTCCTTAAGAATCCCGGCGGCATCGACAACAACGGGCACAGCGCGCCGGTTGCGGCTGACTGTATTTCTACACCTTTGTTCATAAGCGATGATCTAGGACTCTAGATGGGGTGGGCAGCGATGCACTTGCTGTGCCATACGAGGCCATTAGCGGGAAGATTCATTGCCACCCACAGGGTCGGTGGCCCGGGTAACGACTTGGACGCGCATTCCGCCCAAGAATTAAATATGTCATTTCACACACCACTGAGCGAAATGACACACAAAGCATCGAGAGAGGGGAATGGAAAGCGGAAGCTAAACCGGCGCTTGCTTTGGCATACATAAACGCCTCCAAAGCCAGCTTTGGACTCCAGAATTAGCGGCGACGCGCAAGCTTTGGAGAGCGCGTTAACTTTCCGGGCGCGGCGAGAAGCTTGCCTTTCCAGAGCGACGGCTTTTCACGCGCCCGCCAAGCCACGCAGACGCTCCCGATTCAAGGCCAGCCATTGCAGGCCCACGATGGGGATGGCGGAGTCGATCAAGCCCTCTTCCACCCAGGCCATGGCCTCGGTGAAATCCACCACGCTGGCGCGGATGTCCTCCTGCTCTTCGGCGAGTCCATGCACCCCGCCCACGCCGCTGGAGTCCACCAGCCCGCAGAACAAGGTCAGCCGCTCCGCGCAGGCACCGGGCGTGGTGAAGAACTCGCCGACGCGGATCAATTCGCGGATTTCGCAGCCCGCCTCCTCCAAGGCTTCCCGGCGGGCCACCGCCTCATGGCTCTCGCCGTCCTCAACGGCCCCGGCGACGATTTCCAATAGCCAGGGATCGTCCTTGACGCACAAGGCGCCGATGCGGAATTGCTCGATCAACACCACCCGGTCGGCTTTTGGGTCGTATAGCACCACGCCCACGCACCGGCCCCGATGGAACAACTCCCGGTCCAGCGGCTCGCTCCAACCGCCACCGAACAGGGTGTGCCGCAGCCGGATCCGCGACAGGTTAAAGAATCCGCGATAAAGCGGCGTTTCCGCGATGATTTCAAAATCCTTGTCGGCCATCGAAGGGCATCTCCTGAATGGGCTGGGGATTTGGTGGGCCGGGCATGTAATCATGCCCGACGCCGGGAATGTCTACTTTTATCTGGTTTGAACCGTCGGGCACGGAATACATGCCCGGCCCACCATGGCTTAGCGGGGTTCGAGGGACGCGGTGGCCGCGTTCAACAGGGCTTGGCCCAGCGAGACGCCCAGCCGGTGGGTGAGGCGTTCGAAAACATCCTGGTCCGGCGTGAAGTTCATCGTGCGCTTGGCGTGGATGACGTCCTCGGCCACGTAGCGGACATCGCCGATTTCGTCCACCAAGCCCAGCTTGATGCCATCCTCGCCGGTCCAAATCAGGCCGGAGAACATGTCGGGGGTTTCCTTCAGGCGCGGTCCCCTGCCCTCTTTCACCGCGTTGATGAACTGGCGGTGGATGCTGCCCAGCACCGTCTGCATGTGGGTTTTGGCGACGGGATCGACCGGCGCGAAGGGATCGAGCAGCGCCTTGTGGTCGCCCGCCGTCATCACCCGCCGCTCCACGCCCAGCTTGCTCATGGCCTCAACGAAGCCGAAATTGCCCATGATGACGCCGATGGAGCCGACCACGCTGGCGTTGCTCACGTAGATTTTGTCGGCGGCGGAAGCGATGTAGTAACCGCCGGAGGCGCACATGTCGGCGACCACGGCGTAGATGGGCAGGTCCGGCTTGGCTTTTTTAATGCGGCGGATTTCTTCCCAGACATAGGCGGATTGCACGGGACTGCCGCCCGGCGTGTTCATGCGGAGGATGACGCCCTTGGTGTTGGCGTCCCTCACCGCGTCACGCAAGCCTTCAATGATGTTCTCGGCGCTGGATGGCTGGCCGGGGGCGATCATGCCCACCACGTCGATGATGGCCGTGTGGCCCTTGCCGTCCGACTGGCCGTGGCCCATCAAGGGCTTGGTCGCCAGCCATACCGCCACGCCCAGGTAAATCATCAGCAGCGACTTGAAGAAGATGCTCCAGCGCCGCGCCTGCCGTTGCTCGGCGATGGACGCCATCAAGACTTTTTCCAGGGTTTCCCGTTCCCAGGCCGACGGAACCGGCTTGGGTTCCGGCTGAGAGGGTTCCGGGATGTTCCCGAGTTCTTCGCTCATTGGCATACCTCGTTGATACCCGGCGAAAAATGCACCGGGCTATTGGATTTAGGGGGAAGCAGTGTTTGTAGGGTGGAGGGCGCACGCCATGGAGGGTTTGATATGACCATCAGGTTGCCGTGCGTCGTAACCCATCATTCCGGTCGGCGCGGTGGGTT
>NZ_JBTEKS010000399.1:0-3940 GCF_054333355.1 Methylomagnum sp.
CGGGCTTTGATTTCGTTGGCTGAGCCTGTCCTGAGCGCAGCCGAAGGGCGGAGTCGAGGCCAGCGAAATCAAAGCCCCTCGACAGGTTCGCTTCGACTCCGCTCAGCGAACGGTAGCCTAACTTAATGGCAGTGCCCGCTAGAGAGGGAGAAGTGGAAAGCGCGGTGGCCAAGTAAAATCGCGTCAAAGTTTTTTTACTCACCACTCGCCCCTCATCACTAACCACTTCCCCCGCCCCATGACCCCACCCACCCCACTCGTCCCCCTCCAATTCCCCCTCCACGGCAGCCGCCTCATCGAGGCCAGCGCCGGCACCGGCAAGACCTGGACCATCGCCGCCCTGTACGTGCGGTTGGTGCTGGGCCACGGTCAGGACGGTGTCCGCTTCCGCCGCCCGCTACTGCCGACGGAAATCCTGGTCGTCACCTTCACCGAAGCGGCCACCAAGGAACTCCGGGGCCGGGTCCGCGCCCGGCTGACCGAAGCCGCCCGCGCCTTCCGGGGCCAGGGCAAGCCGGACGACTTCCTCCGCGCCTTGATCGACAGCTATCCCGAAACCGACCGCCCCGCCTGCGCCCGGCGCTTGGAAATCGCCGCCGAGTGGATGGACGAAGCGGCCATCTACACCATTCACGGCTGGTGCCACCGCATGTTGCGGCAACACGCCTTCGACAGCGGCGCCCTGTTCAACATGGAAGTCAACGCCAGCGACACCGAGCTTTTGGCCGAGACGGCGCGGGACTACTGGCGCAGCTTCTTCTATCCGCTCGACCCGACCGCCAGCCTCGCCGTGGTAAGTATCGCCGCCTCGCCCGAGGCGCTGCTCGGCACGCTCAAGCCCCTGCTCGGGGAAACTTTGGCTGAATGGTGGAAGGACGGCCAGCCCGCGACGGTGCCGACTTCGCTGGAAGCCATCCTCAAAGCCTGGGCCGATTGGGAGACCGCCCGGCAAGCGCTGGAACAAGCGGCGCGGGCCTGTTGGACGGAACACCGCGCCGACTTGGAAACCCTGCTGCGCAAAGCTTCGGAAGATGGCTGGCTGAGCGGCAGCGTGTACCGCAAGGACAGCTTCGAGGCGCGGCTGAAGGGGCTCGCCGCCTGGGCGGAAAGCGGCGCGGACTGCGAAACCAAATGGCTGGCGGGTTTCGCGCAGAACCGCTTCAAGATGAACAAGAAGTACCAGGACCAGACTCCCAAACACCCAGCCTTCGCCAAGCTGGAAGCCTTCGTGGACCATCTGGAAAAAGAGCCGGATTACCGCACCGAAGTGTTGATCCACGCGGCGGAATGGGTGCGGCGGCGCTATGCCGTGGAGAAGCGCCGCCGCGCCCGGATGGATTTCGACGACCTGTTGAACCACCTCGACGCGGCCTTGCAAGGCGGCGGCGGGCCGCGTCTGGCCGAGATCATCCGCGCCCAGTTCCCCGTCGCCCTGATCGACGAATTCCAGGACACCGACCCGGTGCAGTACCGCATTTTCGATGCGATCTACCGGGTTCGGGACAACGGCAGGGATTTGGGGCTGTTCATGATCGGCGACCCCAAGCAGGCCATCTATTCATTCCGGGGCGCCGACCTGCACACCTATCTCCGGGCGCGGGCCGCGACGGCGGGACGGCATTACACCTTGGGCTGTAATTTCCGTTCCACCCATGCGCTGACGGCGGCGGTGAACGGCGTCTTCGAGCAGGCCGAGAAATTGCCGGACGGGGCGTTCAAGTTCAAAAGCGGCGACGGGGAAAACCCGCTGCCGTTTCTGGCGGTCGAGGCGCAGGGACGGGAAGAAGCCTTGTTTATCGAGGGCGAAGCCGCGCCGGTGTTGACGCTGTGGCAATGGGCGGGGCAAGGCGCTTTGGCGTTGACCAATTACCGGGAAGTCATGGCCGACGCGGCGGCGACGGAGATTGTGCGGCTGTTGAATTTGGGGACGCGGGGGAAAGCGGGGTTCCGGCGTAAATCCCGTATAACGCTCGTAGTCCCGCCTTCAGGCGGCGCTGGACCGGCTGAAGCCGGGACTACGAGCGCGGAAGAAGAAGCAGCCCTTCGCCCTGCCGACATCGCCATCCTGGTCCGCAGCCACATCGAGGCCGAAGCGATGCGCCGCGCCCTGGACTTGCGCGGGCTGCGTAGCGTCTACCTCTCCGACCGCGAATCGGTGTTCGAAACGCAAGAAGCCACCGACCTCTTGTTCTGGCTCCGCGCCGCCGCCGAGCCGGAGCGCGACCGCAACCTCCGCGCCGCCCTGGCGACCGCCACCCTCGCCCTGTCCTACGCGGACCTAGACGAACTCAACAACCACGAATCGAGTTGGGAAGCCGAGGTCGAGCGGTTCCGGGACTACCGGAAAATCTGGCGGCTGCAAGGCGTGCTGCCCATGCTGTACCGGCTGCTGACCGACTTCGCCGTGCCCGCCCGGCTGCTGTCGATCACTGGCGGCGAGCGTTCGTTGACCAACATCCTGCACCTGGCCGAACTGCTGCAATCCGCCAGCACCGAACTGGACGGCGAACTGGCCTTGATCCGCTGGCTGGCGGAAGCCATCGGCGACGGCCAGGGCGGCGAGGATGAGCATATCCTCCGCCTGGAAAGCGACGCCGGGCTTATCAAGGTCGTCACCATCCACAAATCCAAGGGGCTGGAATATCCGCTGGTGTTCCTGCCCTTCGTCTGCTCGTTCCGCGAAGTGAGCGGGCGGGGGCGCACCCATTTCCGCTACCACGGCGACAACGGCGAGGTCCGCATCGACTTCGGCCTGAGCGACGAGGCCCGGCGGCGGGCCGACCAGGAACGGCTCCAGGAAGACCTGCGCTTGCTCTATGTCGCCCTGACCCGCGCCCGCCACGCCTGTTGGCTGGGCGTCGCGCCGGTCAAGGCGGGCAACACCAAGGAATGCCAGTTGGAGAAGGCCGCCCTCGGCCACCTGCTGGCGGGCGGCGCGGCGATTCCCGCCGCCGAGTTGGGCGCGGGGCTGGCGCGGCTGCGGGGCGGGTGCGAATCCATCCGCGTCGTCCCGGCGCCCGAGCCCGGCGAGGAAATCTACCGGGGCAACGGCGCTGGCCCGGAGTTGGAACCGGCCCGGATTTTCACGGGGCGGATTCCCGAGCATTGGTGGATCGCCAGCTACAGCGCCCTCAAGCTGGACGCGCCGGGCCAGGGCGAGCCGGAAGCCATCGGGGGCGACACCGCCGACGCGCCGGATACCGCCGTGCAATCGAACCTGATGGAGACCGGCGGGGAAATTGCCGCCCCGGTTTTCGCCATGCCGGCGGGTCCGGTTGGGCTGCATGATTTTCCCCGTGGCGCGAATCCCGGCGTGTTCCTGCACGGGCTGTTGGAATGGGCGGCGCGGGAGGGTTTCGGGCGGGTGGCCGGGGATGGGGAAGCCGCCGTGGCGTTGCGGCGGGAAGCCATCACCCGGCGTTGCGAAGTGCAGAACTGGCTGGATTGGGTGGAGCCACTGGATGGTTGGCTGCGGGATTTTCTGGCGGCACCGTTCGCGCTGGAGGCGGGCGAGTTTATCTTCGGGGAGTTGCAAACCTATCAGCCGGAGTTGGAGTTCTGGTTCGGCACGGGCGAGGTGGATACTCGGGCGGTGGATGAATTAACCATTCGTTATACCCTGGACAGTGCGCCGCGCCCGCCGTTGACGCCGGATCGTTTGAATGGGGCATTCAAGGGATTCATGGATTTGGTGTTTGAGTATAAAGGGCGCTATTACGTGGCGGATTATAAGTCGAACCGGCTGGGTTCGGATGGCGCGGCGTACACCCCGGAGGCGATGCGGGAGGCGATTCTGGAAAAGCGTTATGAGCTGCAATATACGATTTATTTATTGGCATTGCATCGGCAATTAAGGGCGCGGCTGGGGGCGGCGTATGATTACGATACCCATATTGGGGGGGCGGTGTATTTGTTTTTGCGGGGGTTGGATGGGGAGACG
>NZ_JBTEKS010000400.1:0-3935 GCF_054333355.1 Methylomagnum sp.
AACACTTTGGGGGGGAATCGAAAATGCGGCGGTATCGCGGTTCATCCCCACGGGCGTGGGGAACACGCCAGCCCGACGAATAGCAGGGCTGTGAATAGCGGTTCATCCCCACGGGCGTGGGGAACACTATTTCGTCACGAACTTCCCCAGACCCATGTTCGGTTCATCCCCACGGGCGTGGGGAACACCCGCACTATCAAGAAAATCCCCCGCACATGGGCGGTTCATCCCCACGGGCGTGGGGAACACGCGGAGGCTTTTTTCTAAGCTGCTTGCTCTAGCGGTTCATCCCCACGGGCGTGGGGAACACGGAATATTCAGCTTTTATGTCCAAGATGCAATCGGTTCATCCCCACGGGCGTGGGGAACACTTGTGGCGGGTATTCTCGGCGGCGAGTTCGTCCGGTTCATCCCCACGGGCGTGGGGAACACGCCAAATCGGCGAATTGTCGGCCTTCGGTGAAAACCTGCACAAGGCTGACCAGTGTACGCCTGCCATCCGGCGTCACCACCGGAATCCAAGGTTCAGTCACAAGATTCATAATCTGTTTTCCTTTGTTCGCCGCGCCGGATTTCCAGACCGCGATGGGTATGCCAATACAATGAATAATCGGTCTTCAAACCAGCGATATTCACCACACCATCAGGTTGAACCCAGCCGATGGCCTGTTCGCCCTTGACATATTTGTGCGTGGTGGATTCGCTTTCAAAAGCCGCGAAAGTGGATTTTGGTAATTTGACGATATTCCTGTGCAAGCCACGGGCGGTATCCATTCGGAAGACATCGTCGGCCAGACTCACCACGTCGCCATTCAACAAAGTAATATCTTTGCCGCTCTTCGACGTGGCTAGTATGACTTGCACCGTCTTGATTTCAGAAACCCGTGTTTGTGCGCCTTCCTGATCGTCCAGCGCGGTGTTCATAATATTGCTGGACATTAAGGCAAGCTGTTGATGAGCAAATTTGTCGCCTTCAAGTTTCTGTTTCCAAGCCAACCAGCCGGGCGGCTCGTCCTCCCGGTCGATATAGGTTTTCTCCAGGATTCCCCTAATCCCCGACGGAATGGCAACGACGCTCCGCGACGACCATTCCTCCAAGGAACGCAGCAGCACATAGGGCGCATATACCCAAGCTTTCGCGCCGAATGCCTCCCGCACCGCTTGTTTACCCAAGCCCCGGAAATCATCCAGTGATCGGCTCTCCCGCAAAATCCAGCAGGCTGGACGTGTGGTCGGACGCGGGCCGCGTGGATGCCGCCATAACCGCCCCATCCGCTGCAATAACATGTCGGTCGGGGCAAGCTCCGTGACCAACAAATCCGCGTCCAAATCGACGCTTTGCTCGACCACCTGGGTGGATACCAGCACACAACCTTTGGGCCGCAACCCGTGGGCTTCACCATCCTTGCCCAAAGCTTCCATCCATTGGTTTTCCAGTTCTTCCCGGCGGAAATATGGGAACCGCGAATGCAGTAACCCCAACTTTGGCGCTTCGCCGTCGCCCGCGACCAGCGCCTCGAATTCGCCATAGGTCAATTGAGCGCTGGCCACTGTGTCGCAAATCCACAGCACACACGTGCCACGGCGGGCTTCTGCCCATGCGGCGTGTATTGCGGCGCTTGGTTCCACAAATTCAATCTGGATAGCATGGTCCGGTGGTGCTTCTGCGGGCCGGGGCGGGATGAACACGCCGAGAGCGGTCCGCCCGGTAATCAGGGGATAGGCGGCAGCTTCGGGGGATTCCGATTCACCCAATAACGCGGCGCGGCGTTCCGGGGTCAGGGTGGCGGACAGCAAAATAACCGTGCAGCCCAAGTCTTCCAAGGTCTGGCACAACGCCCGGATGAGTGTGCCGGTGTAAAAATCGTAGGAATGCACCTCGTCCAAGATGACGACCTTGCCCGCCAGCCCGAAGCGCCGCACAAAGAAATGCTTGGCCGCGACCACGGCCAATAGGGCTTGATCCACCGTGCCGACGCCGAACGGTGCCAATATCCCCCGCTTCGATGAGGCGAACCAATCGCGCCCGGCGCGGGCATCCTCACTGCCCTGAACGGGGCCACTGGCGGCGGGCTTGGACGGCTCGACATCGGTCATCAGCCACGCGTTGGCATGGATCAGTCGGGTACTCGGAGTATCCGGGCAAACGGCGCGGGTGAATCGCCCGACCCGCTCATGGATGCGATTACTGGTGACTTGGGTGGGAAGCGCGAAGTAAATCCCGGTCGCCTTGCCCTCGCTCAGGAGCCGGTAGGCACAGGCGAGGGCCGCCTCGGTCTTGCCCATGCCCATGGGGGCTTCGACGACGTAAACGCCCGGTTCGGTGATGGCCGTGAGGGCTTGGCTTTGCAGATCGTTGGAGGAAAAACCGAAATTTCGGCGAAATCCAAGCCGCGCCGGGGCGTTGGGTGGGCCAAGCCGATTTTTTCCACGGCCTGTTCGGCCCGCTCACGGCTGGCGTCGGTTGTGAAACGGGAATCCGCTTCCGATGGAAAGTAATTCTCATCGGAACCGATCCAATCGGCCACCGAAATCAGCCCGGTTAGCCACCAAAGTTCGGGCGAATCAGGGCCGATGTCCGTGCGTGGCGACCCACCTAAAATTTCCACCAATTGTTGTGCCACTTGGCGGCGCTTGGCCTCCCAAGCCGCATCCCCCTGGGCGTTGGTGTCTTTCGACATGCCGGGTGATTTGTCTAATCCACGTTCACCGGGACGATGCAGGTATCCATGGTGGGAACCCGCCACCACCGCCCAATGGATGGCGCTTTTCGGCTTGATCTGTCTACTGTCGAACAGGAGGCCTTCAATCGTGAACTGGCTTACCTTGGCGTGATCCTTCTCCAGGTTTTGCCAGCCTTGGATGGTGCTGGTTTGCGCCAAGCCGTTTTGATCCAGCCACGCCGGGCATTTGGATTGGAAGCCTTGGGAGATTTTGCCGATGTCGTGCAGCGCGGCCATGACGGCAACGGCAGAGGGATTTAAGTTGAACCACGCCAGGGCTTCCTTTCTCTGGTCGGCGATCAGTCGGGCCACATGTCCGACGTTAAGCATGTGATGAAGCACGCTGATGCCGGGCAGTCCCTCGTCCGTGGTTTTCGCCCAAAATTCGTATTGGTCCAGATTGTCCACAATGTATCTCTAATGATTTTTGGCTATTTCATGCAGATGAATATCATGTGGAATGCTTGTCCATCAACCATGGCAAAAGCGATTTAATGGACATTGAATCCCGCGTATCTCCGGGCGCCCACGAACTCATGATATTTCATACACTTAATCACTAGCGTACGTTTCTGTAGTGCGCCGTGCAAAGGCACGGTCCTTCAGCGGGTGCGAATCCCGCCCGGCAGCTTTCGCTCCAGCCGGTAGCAATCGGAGCAGGCGTGGAGGCAACGAAGCGTCTGAAGCCTCCGATGTAGAGGGCCATTTAAGTGGCTTGGCGAGTATGCAGGCCGTAACGCGAGTGAACGCCGGGCAGGCCTCGAAAGACGCGATGCGGAAGCCGACCCGCCTGCAAGTCGGGGAAGGCTGCCACTGTGGGGGAAGAGAGCGAGTCATGCACCCCATGGTTCCGCCGGGGTAGTGGCGACAGCATGCATACAAAGAGGAAGGCCGATGCAACACGGGAAGCCCCATGGCGCGGTCGAGCGCGAAGGCCAACCGGAGGCCGGTGACGGACAGGCCGGGCGCGATGGGGTGACGGAGGGGCTCGTAGTACCGACGAAGCCGGGTAACTCCGGCGGAGGGAAGGGGCCTCAGTTCAGGACTGACGTTGAAAGTAGCAAGGGGCAGGAGATTGGGAAACCTAGTACCGCCATCTCGAAATGGATTGGATAATTGATGCTTTTGTAGATGGCCCGGTTCAAAATATATGTTCCTGCATATTGCGCTGGTATACCTGAGCGCCGCCATTTTTACAGGATGGTGGATGGC
>NZ_JBTEKS010000401.1:0-3928 GCF_054333355.1 Methylomagnum sp.
CGATGGTCCAGCCTCAACCAAGCCCGCCAGCTTGGCTCTGCCTATCGTTCCCACGGAGTCCGTCACCGCCATCAAGGTAAGCCGGTCTGGAGTCCGAACTTTAGCTTCGTCGCCTCTTCAATCGCTTACGCCATCGTCCAAACTAAGGCGATTTCCAGGAAAAGACATACCTGTAGGATGGGTAGGGCGAAGCGAAACCCATCACCCTGTGCCCGGCTCGATGGGTTTCGCGAGTACGCTCTACCCATCCTACATCCAGATCAACGGTGACAAGCATTCTCGGAAATCGCCTTAACTTAGCGGCAGTGTTCCCAACCCCCACGCCATGCCCGATTTGCCGACACCAGAATCCACACCCTTCGAACCCCGCCACGGGCTTTTGAGCCGTTCGGCGCAACGGCTGCTGCCCGAACTGCGCGAATTGCTCATCGTGGCCGAGCATGGGGCGCAAACGCCCCGCGCCGGATTCCGCGCCGATGTGCTGGCGGAGTTGCGGCACGGGGAGGAGACCTTTCCCTTGGTGGCCTTCCGGTTCGGTCCCGCCGATCCCAGCCTGCCGGTGTTCGCCCTGTTCGGCGGCGTGCATGGCTTGGAGCGCATCGGCACCCAGGTGGTGCTGTCCTGGCTGCGCACCCTGGTGGAGATGGCCCGCTGGGACCGCGTGACCCAGGACATGCTGGCGAATGCCCGGCTGGTGATGATTCCGCTGGTCAACCCGGTGGGCATGTACCTGCAACGCCGCGCCAACGGCAACCGGGTCGATTTGATGCGCAATTCCCCGGTGCTGGCCGAGGGCTTGGCGAGTTGGCATTTGTTCGGCGGGCACCGGCTGTCGCCCCGGCTGCCCTGGTATCAAGGCGAGGCGGGCGCGCCCATGGAAATCGAGGCGCGGGCGCTGTGCGAGTTTGTCCGCCGGGAAATCTTCCCGGCCCGGACGGCCCTCAGCCTGGACGTGCATTCCGGCTACGGCCAGATCGACCGGCTGTGGTTCCCCTACGCGAAGAGCCGGGAATCGCTGCCGGACCTGCCCGAAGCCCTGGCCGTGAAGCATTTGCTGGACCGGGCCTTTCCCCATCACGTCTACCGCGTCGAGCCGCAATCCCGCCAATACCTCGCCCATGGCGACCTGTGGGATTACCTCTATGACGAATACCGCGCCGTTCAACCCGGCGGGCGTTATCTGCCATTCACCTTGGAGATGGGTTCCTGGCTCTGGGTGAAAAAGAATTGGACCCAGGCATTCTCCGCCTTGGGCTTCTTTAATCCGCGCCTGCCCCATCGGGTGCGCCGGACCTTGCGGCGGCATTTGTTCCTGTTTGATTTGTTCCACCGCGCCGTGCGCTCGCCGGAAGCCTGGGCGGAACTGGCCGAAGCGGAGCGGGAGCGGTTGCAAAGACAAGGCTTGGAGCAGTGGTATGGATAAGTGTGGAGAAAACCCTCGTTTGAAATCCCCTCACCCCAACCCTCTCCCAGTGGGAGAGGGGGCGTCGGGCCGCTTTCATGGTTCGGCAACCTATAGGGCGGAGCTTGAGGCGCCCTCCGAATGGCTGTTCCTGCGGGGCTTGGTGCGGGAAAGCGCCCATTGGGACGATTTTCCCGAGCGGTTCGCCGTCGGAATTCCCGGTGCCCGCGTTGTCACCTTGGACTTGCCCGGCAATGGCCGACACTGGCGGCTGAATAGCCCCCCGTCCATTCCCGCCATGCTGGAATTCGCCCGGCGGGAAGCCATGCCCGCCATGTTTCCGGCGTCCCCGTCGTCGCCGCCGCCCCGGTTTCTTTTGGCTGTTTCCTTGGGTGCCATGGTGGCGGTGGAATGGCTGCATCGGTATCCCGAGGAAATCGCCGGGGCGGTGTTAATCAACACCAGCCTGCGCGGACTCAGCCCGATTCATCAGCGCCTTGCTTGGCGGAGTTGGCCGGGCTTGCTGCGGATGGCGTTCCAACGGGCCGCCTGGGTGCGGGAACGGGCCATCCTGGCGCTCACCAGCCGACACGGGGCGGAGGACGCGGCGCGGGTCGAGGCGCGGGCGCGGGCTTATCTGGAACACCCCATCCGTCGGAGTAACCTGGTCCGGCAACTGCGGGCGGCCGCGACCTATCATCCGCCATCAGGCCGGCCCCGGGCGCCCGTGCTGTTGCTCAGCGGGCGGGGCGATAGGCTGGTCGATCCGGCGTGTTCGGAAGCTCTGGCCCGGCATTGGGACGCGCCGTTAATCAGCCATCCTTGGGCGGGCCACGACCTGCCGCTGGACGACCCGGATTGGGTCATCGCCCGCGTGGCGGATTTCCTGTGGGAGCGGGCTTCAGCCCGCGAATAGTCCGCCATCGGTCGCGGGCTGAAGCCCGCTCCCACGGCGTCATGTCATCGCTTCGTCATTCGACCGCAACAGCTTCTTCACCTCCCGGCAATCTGTTCATCACACGGCTTCCGTATCGTGCCCAGGAATTCACGCACCTACGGAAACCCCTATGTCCGCCATCCACTTAGACTCCCGCCGGTCCCGTCCCCGCCGCTTCGTGACGGAAATTGCCCGCGACCCGGCCACTGTCCGCGCCACCCTGGCCCTGCGATACCGCGTGTTCGCCGGGGAAATGGGCGCCCGCCTGCATTCCCGCGTCGAGGGGCTGGATTACGACGACATCGACGATTTCTGCGACCATCTTTTGGTGCGCGACACCCACACGGGGGATGTGGTCGCCTGCACCCGCTTGTTGAGCGATGCCCAGGCCGCCCGGTTGGGACGGTTCTATTCCGAGGGCGAATTCGAACTCGGCAAGGTGTTGGCGCTGCCGGGCCGGTTCCTGGAGATTGGCCGCACCTGCGTGGACCCGGCCCAGCGCGGCGGCGTGGTGTTGGGCACCTTGTGGAACGGGCTGGCGGAATACATCCAGCAAGGCCGCTTCGATTACCTCATGGGCTGCGCCAGCATCTCCCCCGGACCCAGCGGCTTCGCGGTGGACGCCGTGTACCGCCGCATCGAAGCCCGGCAATTCGGCCCCGCCGAACTGGCCGTGAAGCCCCGGATTCCCGTGCCCGCCCACCAGCGCTGCGTCCGCGACGAAAGCGGCATCCCGCCCCTGCTGCAAGCCTATCTGCGGCTGGGTTGCTGGGTCTGCGGCGAGCCGTTCTGGGACGAGGACTTCAACGTCATGGACGTGTTCATCCTGCTGGAACTGTCCCGCATGGAGGACCGCTACGAGAAGCGCTTCATCGGAACCCGCCCCGGAGCCGCCCATGCCCCGCTACCAGCCCTGGCTTAAGGGGGCGCTGATCGCCGGGATGTTTTTGCTCGGCGTCATCGCCGTGGCGGCGGTCATGCCGGGACTCAGGTTATTGCTGGGGAGGCGGGCGGCGCCGCTCAACGAGGCCATCGTGCGGCGCTGGAATGGCGCCGTGTGCCGCATCCTCAATCTGCGCCTGCGCGTCAATGGCCGACTCGATCCGAATGCCCGGCTCATCGTCGCCAACCATATCTCCTGGCTGGACATCATCGCCCTGGGTTCGCAATGGCCCTGCCAGTTCGTCGCCAAGGAGGACGTGGCCGACTGGCCGGTCATGGGCTATCTCGCCAAGGGCATCGGCACCTTGTTCGTCCGGCGCGGCGACGCGGACCAGACGGCGGCGACGGCGGAGCAGATGGTCTGGCGGCTGCGCCAGGGCAAGCGGCTGATGCTGTTCCCCGAGGGGACGACGACCACCGGCGAAAAGGTGCTGCGGTTCCACGGCAAGTTGTTCATGCCCGCCCAATTGGCCGGGGTGGGCGTGCAGGCGGTGGCCCTGTGCTATCTGGACGAGGCCGGGAAAGTCGCGCCCTTCGTCGGGGATGACGAGTTTCTTCCGCACCTGCTGGGGGTTCTCAAGCTGGACCGTATCGACTTGCGCCTCGGCTATTGCCCGGCGCTGCCGACGGGCCTGGACCGCGCCGCC
>NZ_JBTEKS010000402.1:0-3909 GCF_054333355.1 Methylomagnum sp.
ATGTACGACATCTACAGCGTGGTGCAGGGTGTGGATAAATTCTTGCCGGTGGATGTGTATGTGCCGGGCTGCCCGCCGCGACCGGATGCGCTGCTGGAGGGATTGATACTTTTGCAGGACGCCATCGGGCGGGAGCGGCGGCCTTTAGGTCGGGTGATTGGCGAAGGCGGGATTATCGACAAATCCAGCCTTCCCAGCTTCCGGGATGTGCGGACGCCGGAGCGGAAATTGGCGGCGCGGCTGCGGGAACCGGATTCAGTGTGGGAGTGGTCTTCAGACCACGACCGGGTGAGTGCTGGTCGTGGTCTGAAGACCACTCCCACACGGTAGGGCCGTCATGGACGACGCCATTTCATCGCTAATGGAACGCTTCGGCGCCGACGCCTTCACGCCCCAACCCACCGCCGACGCCATCCCCACGTTTTGGATTCCGAAAACCCACCTCCGCGAAATCCTGGCCTTTCTCAAACGCGACATTCCCCGCCCGTTCGCAATGCTGTTCGACCTATCCGCCATCGACGAGCGCCCCCGCCAGCACCGCCCCGGCCAACCGGCCAGCGACTACACCGTCTTCTACCAACTGCTCTCCCCCGAGCGGAACCAATTCATCCGCCTCAAAGTCGCCCTGACCGGCCACGACCCGGCCCTGCCCAGCATCGCGGGACTCTGGCCCAACGCCAACTGGTACGAGCGGGAAGCCTACGACATGTTCGGCATCCGCTTTGAAGGCCACCCGCACCTCCGCCGTATCCTCATGCCGCCCACTTGGAAAGGCCACCCGTTGCGGAAAGACCATCCCGCCCGCGCCACGGAAATGGGTCCGTACAGCCTCTCGCCGCAGAAGGAAGAAACCGAGCAAATGGCCCTGCGCTTCAACCCCGAGGAATGGGGCATGAAACGCCACACCGAGGACAGCGATTTTCTGTTCCTCAACCTGGGGCCGAACCACCCGAGCGTGCATGGCGTGTTCCGTATCGCGCTACAACTGGACGGCGAGGAAATCGTCGATGCCGTGCCCGACATCGGCTACCACCATCGCGGCGCGGAGAAGATGGGCGAGCGGCAATCCTGGCACACCTACATTCCCTACACCGACCGGGTGGATTATCTCGGCGGTTCGCTCAACAACCTGCCCTACGTGATGGCGCTGGAAAAACTGGCGGGCATCACCGTGCCGGACCGGGCAGAGACCATCCGGGTGATGATTTCCGAGTTCTACCGCATCAACAACCATTTGCTGTTCTACGGCACCTTCGCCCAGGACTTGGGGCAACTCTCGCCGGTGTTCTACATGTTCGCCGACCGGGAGCGGGTGTTTGAGATTATCGAGGGCATCACCGGGGCGCGGATGCATTCCAGCTTTTTCCGCATCGGCGGCACGGCCATGGACTTGCCGACCGGCTGGGACAAGAAGGTGCTGGAGTTCTGCGATTACTTTCTGCCCCGGCTGGACCAGTACGACAAGATGGTGATGGCGAACAGCATCCTGCAAGGGCGGACCAAGGGCATCGGCGTCTACAACACAGCGGAAGCTCTGGACTGGGGCGCGACCGGGCCGGGATTGCGGGCGACCGGGCTGGCTTACGACTGGCGCAAGGCACGGCCTTATTCCGGTTATGAGCATTTCGAGTTTGAAATTCCGACCGCCCACAACGGCGACAGCTACGACCGTTGCGCGGTGCGGGTGGAGGAGATGCGGCAGAGCGTCCGCATTCTCCGCCAGTGCGTGGCGAATATGCCGTCCGGCCCGTATAAGGCCGACCATCCGCTGACCACGCCGCCGCCCAAGGCGCGGACCATGCACGACATCGAAACCCTGATTCAGCACTTCCTCAACGTAAGTTGGGGTCCGGTGATGCCAGCGGGGGAGACCTTCGCTTGCGTGGAAGCCACCAAGGGTTTGAACGGCTATTACCTCACCAGCGACGGCGGGTCGATTTCCTACCGCACCCGTATCCGCACGCCGTCGTTTCCCCATTTGCAGATGATTCCCATGATGTGCCGGGGGCTGATGGTGGCGGATTTGATCGCCATTTTGGGCAGCATTGATTTTGTGATGG
Source organism: Methylomagnum sp. (assembly GCF_054333355.1). Lineage (NCBI taxonomy): Bacteria > Pseudomonadati > Pseudomonadota > Gammaproteobacteria > Methylococcales > Methylococcaceae > Methylomagnum > Methylomagnum sp. The sequence continues at coordinate 2,061 of NZ_JBTEKS010000402.1, forward strand.
CGGATGTGGACCGCTAGGGAGAGTGGTGAGTGGTTAGAAAAAACCGCCCGGAATCTGTAGGTCGGACTTCAGTCCGACTTGTTGGGCTAAAGCCCGACCTACAACGAAAAGTCCGACCTGTCGGGCTAAAGCCCGACCTACAGCGAAAAGCAGGGTCGATTGGTACGCACAGCGTACCTTACGGAAAGTAGCCATGAACCTCACCGAATCCGAAACCACCGCCATCCGCGCCGCCGCCAGCCATTACCCCGAACCCGCCGCCGCCGCCATCGAAGCCCTGCAAATCGTCCAACAGCACCGCCGCTGGGTCTCCGACGCAGCCCTGCACGCCGTGGCCGAACTGCTGGGCATGTCGCCCGCCGAACTCGACAGCGTCGCCACTTTCTACAACCTCATCTACCGGAAACCCGTCGGCGAGAAGGTCATCCACTACTGCGACAGCGTGAGTTGCTGGCTCATGGGGGCCGATGCTATCCGCGATCATATCTCCCAACGGCTGGGCGTCGGCCTGGGCGAAACCACGGCGGACGGTCGCTTTACCCTGCTGCCGATTTGCTGCCTCGGCGCGTGTGACCATGCCCCGGCGTTGATGATGGGTGGGGAGGTTTACGGCGATTTGGATGTGGGCCGCGTGGATGAAATCTTGGCGGAGGATTGGACGCACGAGCGTGGGAGTGGGCTTTAGCCCACGACTTAGGCCGATAGTCGCGGGCTAAAGCCCGCTCCCACGGTATTCGCCGCCCTCCATTTGAAGTGAAAAAGCGATGGATAAGCCCCTAACCTCCCGCATCAAGCCCGACCTCTCCCCGGTCACGCTGGCCGAATACCGCCAATCCCACGGCTACGAAGGCTTACGCAGAGCTTTGAGCCTCTCCCCCGCCGATGTGATCGGCATCGTCAAAGCCTCCAACCTGCGAGGTCGGGGCGGGGCGGGTTTTCCGACTGGGGTGAAATGGAGTCTTGTCCCGCAGGGCGACGCTGCCGGGCAGAAATACGTGGTGGTCAACGCCGACGAGATGGAGCCGGGCACCTTCAAGGACCGCCCGTTGATGGAAGGCGACCCGCACCAGTTGATCGAGGGCACCACCATCGCGGCCTATGCGGTGCAGGCCAGCGTCGGCTACATCTTCCTGCGCGGCGAATACACCCGCGCCGCCCGCCGCTTGGCGGAGGCCATGGCCGAAGCGCGGGCCACGAACCTGCTGGGCGCGGACATTCTCGGCAGCGGCTTCAGTTTCGATCTGCACCTGCACACCAGCGCCGGGCGCTATATCTGCGGCGAGGAAACCGCCCTGCTCAACGCCCTGGAAGGCAAACGCGCCACGCCCCGCGCCAAGCCGCCGTTTCCCCAAATCAGCGGGCTGTGGGGGCGACCGACGGTGGTCAACAACGTGGAAACCCTGTGCAACGTGCCGCACATCCTCCGCGAAGGGGCGGACTGGTATCGCGGTCTCGGGCGCGGCCAGGACGCGGGCACCAAGCTGTTCGGCGTGAGTGGCCGGGTGCGGCAGCCGGGCTTGTGGGAATTGCCGATGGGGACGCCGATCCGGGTGTTGATGGAGGAGTGCGCGGGCGGGATGCGGGATGGCTTACGCTTGCGCGGGTTTCTGCCGGGCGGGGCGTCCACGGATTTTCTGTTGCCGGCGCATTTGGATTTGCCCATGGACTACGACGCCATCATGAAGGCGGGGAGTCGGCTGGGCACCGGCACGATGATTGTGTTGGATGACCAGATCTGCCCGGTGCGGATGGTGCTGAATTTGGAGCGGTTCTTCGCCCGTGAGTCGTGCGGCTGGTGTACGCCGTGCCGGGATGGGTTGCCGTGGGTGGTGGAGATTTTGGAGGGGAT
>NZ_JBTEKS010000403.1:0-3906 GCF_054333355.1 Methylomagnum sp.
GTCGCCATCAACGACGCCAAGAACCAGCCGGGCTGCAACACCGGCTCCTTGGGCGCCCAGAACGTGTGCCTGGTCGGCTTGGCGTCGGGCTTCCAGGTGATGGACATCACGGCGGCGTTCGATTACGCCGGGTTCGCGCCCACCCATGTTCTCTTGACCGCCGACTACGCCAAGAACTTCGGGTTCAACGCCAGCCGCATCTTCAACCAGTTCGGCGACCGGATTTCCCCGAAGACCAACGCCTACATGGTCCGGCTGGATGTGGGCCGGCCCGAGGTGCGGCACTTCAACGACTGGAACGTGTTCTTCTCCTACCGCTACATCGAGCGCGACGCGGTGCTGGACGCCTTCAACGACCCGATCTTTCATCAAGGCGGCACCAACATCAAGGGCTGGACCATCGGCGGCCAGTACGCCATCGCCACCAACACCTGGCTGGATTTGCGCTGGCTCAGCGCGGACCAAATCGACGGCCCGCCGCTCGGCATCGACACGCTCAACTTGGACATCAACGCCAAGTTTTGACGGGAGGACGATATGAATAACGAAGAATCGTCATTCCGGCACAACCCCGCAGGTCGGGCGGGTACTCCTGCCCGCCGCCATGGTTTGCCTGAAAGCAATACAGGCCCGAAATACGGCGCATCCGTCTGTAAGTCGGGCTTAAGCCCGACCTACAAGAACCTGTTGGCCTTATTGGTCCTGGTAGTCGGCGCAGGCCAAACCGCCACGGCGGCAGAACCCAAAGGCGGCCAGGACGCCGCCATGCAGCAAGTCCTGCGGAAAGCCCAGGGCGTGGTGCGCCAGCTCACCCAGGAAAAGGCCGCGCTGGAAGCGGAGAAAACCGCCCTGCTCGGCGAGAAAGCCAGCCTGGAAGCCAAGGTGAAGGCGCTGGAGGAATCGGTGAAGAGGCTGGAGCCCCTGCAAGGCGAAGTCGAGCGCTACAAAGCCAGCGTCGAATCCCTGCAAGGCGCCAAAACCGGCCTGGAAACCCAAGTCAGCCAGGGCCGCGAGCAGGCGCAGAACCTCCTCAAGAAGCAACGGGACATCATCGCCAAGGCCAAGGAAATCCGCGCCGACAACGTCCTGTTGGTGGAAGCCGTCAAGGAGCGGGAGCAGTGGATCGGCCAGTGCGGCAAGCACAACCAGGATTTGCAGGGCACCAACCGCGAGTTGTTGGAGAAGTACAAGGAGAAAAGCTTCTGGGACGAACTGCTTGATGCCGAACCCTTGACCGGCATCGGCAAGGTGAAGACCGAGACCGCCGCCGAGGAGTATCGCTACAGGCTTCAGCACCTTAAGACCACGCCGTACCAAGCACAGGCGCCCATGCCGGGGCAGGATTCGCCCAGGCCAAACCCGCTGGATGAGAATGCCGCCGAAGGGGAACAGCCGTGAAATCTTACCCACAGCGTCTGGAGTGCAAGGCTTGCCTTGCGCGAGTCCCGGACAAGAGCAAGGCAAGCCTTGCACTCCGGCATTTGGTCCTAGGCTTGCTGGCAATTCCCGCCGCCGCCTGGTCCGCCGAAAGCCCAGCCTCCGCGCCAGCCCAACAGGAAGCTGCTCCCGCACAGCCGGTCTTCGACATCCTCGACTACCAAGTGGACGGCAACAGCGTGCTGGACGTGGAGTCGGTGGAAAAAGCCGTCTACCCGCACTTGGGGCCGGGCAAGGGCATCGAGGATGTGGAGAAGGCCCGCCAAGACCTGGAAGCCGCCTACCGCAACCAGGGCTATCCCACCGTGGTGGTGGACATCCCCGAGCAGGACGTGGAGGCGGGCGTGGTGCGGCTGCAAGTGGTGGAAGGCACGGTGGAAACCCTGCACATCACTGGCTCCCGCTATTACTCGCTGGGCAAGATTCGCGACGGCGTCCCGGCCCTGGCCGAGGGCCAAGTGCCGCACATGCCGAAGGTCCAGGAGCAGGTCAACCAGTTGGCGCAGGAGACCAGCGACCGCACGGTGACGCCGATTTTCCGGGCGGGCACCACGCCGGGGAAAATGGAAGTGGAGTTGCGGGTGAAGGACGAATTGCCGGTGCATGGCAGCGTGGAAATCAACGGCAAGAACACCGAAGGCACCACCCGCACCCGGCTGATCGGCGCCATCCGCTACGACAACCTCTGGCAGATGTACCACAGCGCCTCGCTGCAATATCAGGTCTCGCCGGAGAACGACAACGAGGTGGAAGTCTGGTCGGGCACCTATCTCATGCCCACCGGCTGGAGCGACACGCGGCTGGCGCTGTACGGCATCGGCATCAGTTCCAACACCCAGTTGGGGGCCAGCGTGGGCGGCACGGCGGTGGTCGGCACCGGCTCCATTTACGGCCTGCGCTTTATCAAGCCGTTGCCGGGCGTGGAGAACTATTTGCATAGCCTGACTTTGGGCTTCGATTACAAGAGCTTCGACCAAGGCGTGACTTTGGTCGGCCAGGACACCGGCAACACGCCCATCCATTACGCGCCGTTCACGCTGGGCTATGACAGCACTTGGCGGGGGGCGGATTCCATCACCACCTTGAGCGCGGCGGGTCATTTGTCGGTGCGCGGCCTGGGCAACGACAGCCAGGAGTTCGACGAGAAGCGCTACAAGGCCAAGCCGGATTATTTCTATTTCACCGCCGACCTCAAGCACACCCAGCAATTGCCTTATGACGCGATGCTGGTGGGCCGGGCCTCGGGGCAGATTGCCGACCAGCCGCTTATCAGCAACGAGCAATTCGCGGTGGGCGGCACGCAGAGTGTCCGGGGTTATTACCAAACCCAGCAACTCGGCGACAGCGGGGTGAATCTGTCGGCAGAATTGCACAGCCCGAAACTGTTACCGGCGGATTTTGAATATGTGCAATATCTCCGGGCGCTGGCGTTTGTCGATTGGGCGTATCTGTGGATCGAGGACGCCCTGCCCGGCAATCCCAGCCATTACCAACTGGCCTCCACCGGCTTGGGGCTGCGGGCGCAGCTACTCAAGCATTTCACCGGGGAATTGGATTGGGGCTATCCGTTCTATAAGCAGGGCACGGTGGATGTGGGCCAGCAGCGTATTGATTTCCGAGTGGTTTACGATTTTTAAGCTGCGCCCCCATCTTGGTTGCCGCATGACAACGAAAGGCAGGCAGTTGCGGGCCGGGCATGTATTTCCATCCCCGACATTCCTCCCAAGCAATCCCTGACTTGCGGAGCGTCATATATGCAAAGAATAGAGGGCGGGACGTTTCAGCACTCGTAGCTGTTGAAAATATTCCACCTTGGCAACCAGTAACTGGCGTGGAGTGGGTTAGGTATGGAATCCATTTCCGAGGCTGCCGAACATGACCGGCACGTGATGCCGGTCTAATATCCCGGGCTTTCACCGCGCTCCACCAACGTCGCCCGGATCAGCGGCCCAGACAGCCGATGGCCAATCGAGGCGAGTTCCCGTACCGCAGGGCCAGCCGCCGGAGTCAGGCCCGACCGTTTCTCGGCCCGGAGGATGCCGAGAACACCGACCACCGGCTACCCACGCCGCTCGGCATGGCGACGGGCCAAGGAGTCGTCCAGCAACACCCAGCCTTGGCGCGCCAGGGCCAGGGGCAGGCTCTCCCGCAGCAGCCGCTCGTCGAAGGGCACGGCGGCGAACACCGGGTGGCCGTGCTTGGTGACCACGGCCAATTCGCCGGCCTCGGCGTCGCGGATGAGTTGGCCGGTCCGTTCGCGCAGGTCGCGCACGGTGAAAGTGTCCATCGGAACCTCCTGAAGAGTGATATGCCCACACATGCTCGCACAATTGTTTATTTTCTCGGATGAAGCCTCTCGTGGGATCACGGTTTCCAGGATTCTGGCTCGAAAATTGACCTATATAAAACAACAGCCGAACTAAAAAGAATATTTCTAAAGTTTTGTGCAAGATAACGCCCCTTATCTTG
>NZ_JBTEKS010000404.1:0-3892 GCF_054333355.1 Methylomagnum sp.
CCCACTCCCACGGCGTATGCGCTAGCTTGGAAACAACCCGCGCAGCGGCTCGCCCCGGCGGGGTTCCGCCATCATCTCGGCCACGGTGTCGCGCCAAGTGGCGTAATGGGCGGTCTGCTTGTGGGCGGCGGCGTCCTCGGCGGTGGCGTAGGCTTCGTAAAGGATGAACCGCGCCGGGTCATCCGGGTTTTGCAGCACATCGAAGCGCCGATTGCCCGGCTCTTGCACCGAGCTCTCGTGGTTGGCGCGGGTGGCGTCGATGAAGGCGGCTATGAATTCCGGCTTCACATGGACATGGACTAGGGTGACTTGCATGGGTTTCGGCTCCAAAGGAGAACGGGCGTCTCGCCCGTTCTTGATTGCGAAAAAGCGGGCGAGACGCCCGTGCGCCTATGGTTCGTCCCGCACGGGATTGGTTAAGGCGCCGATGTTTTCAATCTCCACCGTCACGGTGTCGCCGTCTTTCAGCCAAACCGGCGGCGTGCGGGCCATGCCGACGCCGTGGGGCGTGCCGGTCAGAACCACCGTGCCGGGCAGCAGCGTGGTGCTGCCGCTCAAGAAAGCAATCAGGGCGGGCACATCGAAAATCATGTCGCTGGTGTTCCAATCCTGCATGGCCTGGCCGTTCAGGACGGTCTTAATCGCCAGATTGTTCGGGTTGGGGATTTCGTCCGCCGTCACCAGCGCCGGGCCGAGCGGGCAGAAGGTGTCGAAGGTCTTGCCCCGGCACCACTGCCCGCCGCCCCCGGATTTTTGCCAATCGCGGGCGCTCACGTCGTTGGCGGCGGTGTAGCCCAGCACATGATCGAGGGCGTCTTCCCGGCGGACGTTCTTGGCCGCTTTGCCGATGACCACGGCCAGCTCGCATTCGTAGTCCACCTTGTCGCTCTTCAAATGGGTCGGCAGCAGTATGGGATCGCCCGGATGCTGGACCGCGCCCGGCAGCTTCATGAACACCACCGGATGGGCCGGAATGGGCGCCTTGGTTTCTTCCGCGTGGAAGCGGTAATTCAGGCCGATGCAGACAATCGCCGTCGGCTGGATGGGCGCGAGTCGCTTCGCCTCGTCCGCCGGGCGCTCCGTGACGCGATACTCGCCGAACAAATCCCCCTCGATCACCCGCGCCGTGCCGTCTTCCATGAGGGCGGCATGGCCGGTGTGGCCGTGTGGGTCGATGAAGCGGATGATTTTCATGGGGTTGGGTGTTTTGAGTGAGCGGTTGATTGCCGGGGGGCTTGGCCGGATGAGCCGGAGCGCGAGGTCCGTCTTGTGCGAGTCCCGGGGGTCGGCGAGGGGAGCCTTGCGTCCAGCGTTTTGCCATGGCTGGTTAGATTAACCCAATTCGGCGGCTTGGGAGCAGTCGCCACTTTGGCGGGTCTAATTTCGCAAGGCCGGATGTCCCGGCCCTTGAGGAAACGAGGAGGCGACTATGCAAGCCAAAATCATCGGACTCGTCACGGCGCTGGCCTTGAGTGGTTGTGGTTTCACGGGCACCGCTTGGGCGGCGGAGGATCATAGGGCGGAAGCCGTGACCCATACCCAGGCCGCCATCGAACATGGCGAAATGGGCCACGCCGCGATCTTGGACCAGCACGCCGAGATGGCGCTGAAACACGCCGAAATGGCGGAAAAAGAAAAGCCCAGCCCGCACACCCAGCAGGGCATCGTGCATTTGAAGGCGGCGATTGCGGAAGGCGAGAAGGACAATGCCAAGTCCGCGACCGAACACGCCAAGCAGGCGCTCGAACAGCTCAAGCAGGCACCCGCCCCTTAAGGCCAGCGCAGGGTCGGCCCGAGCGCGGGCCGACCTTTATGGCGGTATTGATTCGCGGCTGCCGGTCCGCGCTGTGTAATTTATCCCGATCCTGCCCCGGTCGCGGTTGAAAACCGTTCCCACGATCACCCGCTTTGTTCCGCCCACTCCCGGAGCCGCCGCGCATCCAACACTTCCACCGTCTTGCCCTGCACCTGGATCAAGCCCGCCTTGGCGAGTTGATGGAGGATGCGGGAGAACGTCTCCGGGCGGACTGACAGACGGGAGGCCAGCACTTGCTTCGGGGTTTCCCACTGTACGGCGTAGCGGGCTGGTCGTCCTTCCGGCGCGGCGTCGAGCAAATGCTGGGCGACCCGCATGGTGGCGTTTTGCAGGGTGAGTTGGTCGATCTCCTGCAAAAGCTGGTGCAAGCGCTGGCTCATCCGCGCCAGCAGCTTGAAGCACACTGCCGGGGAAGTCTCCAGCACGGCCCGGAACCCCTTCATGTCGAAGCCCCAGACCTCGCTCTCCGCCAAGGCGCGGGCGCTCACCGGATAAAGATTGCCATCCATGAACATCACGGCCTCGGCGAAGGACTGCCAGGGCTGGATGATCTCAATCACCTTTTCCTCCCCCGCCGCCGACAGCCGGTATAAAAGGATCGCGCCCGTTTCCAGCACGAAGAAGCGCTTGGCCATCTCGCCGTGGCTGAACAATTCCTCGCCCGCTTCCAATTGGGCGAAGCTGGCGGCGCTCATCAAGTGGTCGCGCTGGGATTCTTCCAGTTCGGCGAACAGGAGGTGCTTGCGTAGCCACTCGGGGATGGGCTTTTTCATAAGGCTACAAATCTGTGATGTGGGAACGGAAAAAACGCGCTTGATGTAAGTCAAGGAGAAAGGGGAGGGCGGTCGGGTAACGTGTGCGCCGTCGAAACCATCCCGCCCACCATTTTGAAGGAAGAAAACCATGTTTTGTTACCAATGCGAACAAACCACCCGTTCCCCCGCTGGCAATGGCTGCGCTAGCGCCAAGGGTGTCTGCGGCAAGGATACCGTGACCGCCGACCTGCAAGACCTGCTGGTCCACACCGTGAAGGGCCTCGCCCAATACGCCCACCGCGCCCGTACCCTGGGTGCCACGGATGCAAGCGCGGACGGCTTCATGCTGTACGCCATGTTCACCACCCTGACCAATGTGAATTTCAATCCGGGCCGCTTCGTCGCGCTCATTCAGGAAGCCGCCACCCGTCGCGGCCAACTGAAGGCGCTGTACGAACAGGCCGCCCGTGCCCAAGGATTAACGCCGGAAACCCTGGCCGGTCCCGCCAGCTTTGAGCCAGCGGCGGATTTGGAAGCGATGCTGGCGCAGGCGGCGGAGGCGGCGGTGAATGCCGGACTCGACGCGGTAGGCGAGGACATCGTGGGCTTGCGGTCCATGATTCTGTATGGACTCAAGGGCGTGGCCGCTTATGCCCATCACGCCCATGTGCTGGGCTACGAGAGCGATGACGTCTATGCCGGTTTCGAGGACTTGATGGACTTCCTGGCGGACGATCCCGCCGACGTGGAAACCCTGCTGGGCAAGGCGCTGGCGGTGGGCAGCCTGAATCTGAAGGTGCTGGAATTGCTGGACGCCGCCAACACCGGACGCTTCGGCCAGCAATCACCGGCCCAAGTCCGCATGACGCCGGTTAAAGGCAAGGCCATTCTGGCGAGCGGCCACGATCTCGGCGATTTGGAGATGCTGTTGAAGCAAACCGAGGGCACCGACATCAACATCTACACCCACGGTGAATTGCTGCCCGCCCACGCCTACCCCGAGCTGCGCAAATACCCGCACCTGGTCGGCAACTACGGTGGCGCTTGGCAGGAGCAGACCCGCGAATTCGCCGACTTCCCCGGTCCCATCGTGATGACGTCCAACTGTATCGTGGAGCCGCAACCCCGCTACCGCCAGCGCATCTTCACCGCCGGCCCGGTGGGCTGGCCGGGCGTCAGGCACATCGCCAATGGGGATTTCTCGCAAGTCATCCAAGCGGCCAAGGCGCTGCCCGGCTTCGCGGAGGACGCGCCCGCAGAGACCATCACCGTGGGCTTTGGCCGTACCGCCGTGCTGGGCGTGGCCGACAAGGTCATCGAC
>NZ_JBTEKS010000405.1:0-3879 GCF_054333355.1 Methylomagnum sp.
CCTCGGGATGCTCTCCGGCCTCATCACGCCCAGCCGGGGACGCATTCGCATCGGCGGCCGTCCGGCCGAGCCGCGCACCGCCGAACTCAAGCGCAAACTGGGCCTGGTCCCGCAGGAATTCGCCTTCTATCCCAGCCTGTCGGCCCGGGACAACCTGCAATTCTTCGGGGCCATTTTCGGATTGCGGGGCCGACGGCTGCGGGCGCGGATCGACGCGGTGCTGGAGCTGGCGGGACTCACGGGCCGCGCACGGGAGCCGGTGGCGCAGTTCTCGGGCGGCATGCAGCGGCGCCTCAACATCGCCATCGGGTTGTTGCACGAGCCGGAAATCCTGGTGCTGGACGAGCCCACCGTGGGCATCGACGCCCAGAGCCGCAACGCCATCCTCGAAGCTCTCCAGCAACTCAACCGGGACGGCATCACCGTGGTCTACAGCACCCACTACATGGAAGAAGCCCAGCGCCTGTGTGGCCGGGTGGCGATTTTGGACCAAGGCCGTATCGTCGCCCTGGATTCACCTCGGGAACTGGTCCGCGCCCTGGATCAGGGCGTCGTCGAGATAAGCTTCGCCGAGCCGTTGCCATCGGAGTTGCGGGCCAGGCTCGAAGGTCTCGCGTCGCTACGCATCGCGGACGGCGAGCCGTCCATGGTCCTGCTGGAAACCCCGCGCCCGGAGGACATCCTGCCGGGCGTCTTTGAAGCCGCCCGCCACGCGGGGCTGGCCATCCGCACTCTGAGGGTGCTGGAGCCGAGCCTGGAGACGGTGTTTCTCAAATTGACCGGCCGGCAACTGAGGGATTAGAGCCATGCTCCCACTGCATCAAATCTCAGCCATCGCCGCCAAGGAGTTCAAGATTCTATGGCGGGATCGGCAAGCCCTGGCCCTGCTGTTCCTCATGCCGGCGTTCTTCATCCTGGTCATGAGCTTCGCCCTGGAAGGCGTGTTCGAAGCGGGCACGAAGGCGCGGCCACTGGACATCCTGGTGGTGAACCAGGATCGCGGCGACCTCGCGGCCCTGACCCTGGCAGCCGTCCGGCAGTTGGAAGGCCTGGCCGTGCGGGAAACCGGCACAGCCGATGCCCTGAGCCGGGAGCAAGCCGAGGCAAGCATCCGCGCCGGTGCGGCCCGCTTCGCCCTGGTGTTCGGCCCGAATTACACGGCCCGGATGCGGGGGGATATGAGCGAGCCCGGCGACCCCTTGGTGCTGGTCGTCGATCCCGCCGTCAATGTCCAACTGCAAACGCTCATCGCCAACAGCGTGGGCGGTGTCGCCGAGCGGATGCGACTCACGGCCCGCTTGCAGGAAGAGTTCCAGAACACGCCGGACTTGCTGGAAGACCCGGCGGAATCTCCGTCCGGGATCGAGGCGCTGATCTCTGATCCTTCCCAGCGATTGGCACCGGCCATCGTCCCGCCCGAAGGCTACCGCCGCGAGCGTCGGCCCACTTCCACCGAGCAGAACGTGCCGGCCTATGCCATCTTCGGGGTGTTCTTCATCGGCCTGACCATCGCCAAGAGCTTCCTCCGGGAACGCACCGAGGGCACCTACGTCCGCCTCCGCACCGCGCCCCTGGCGAGGCCGGTTTTCATCGTCGGCAAACTGCTGGCCTACTACCTCGTCAACCTGTTGCAGGTGGCGGTGATGTTCGCCATCGGCACCCTGGCGTTCGACATGCGGCTCGGGAACCTTCCCGCCTTCGTGCTGGTGTCTCTGGCCGCCGCTGCCGCCGCCAATGGTCTGGGCGTGCTCATCGCCGCCCTGGGCCGCAGCGAGGCGCAGGTGGACACGCTGGCCGTGCTGTTAGCCATCACCCTGTCCGCCCTGGGCGGCATCATGGTCCCGGCCTATGTGATGCCCGAATTGTTGCAGAGCTTGTCCCGCCTCACTCCCCATGCCTGGGCGCTGGCGGGCTATCAGGACGTGATCGTCAGGGGGCTGGGGGTTCGGGAGGTTTGGCCCGAGGCGGCGGTGCTGCTGGGCTTCGCGGCGGGCTTCATGGGGGTGGGGTTGTGGCGGTTGCGGTTGGCTTGAGGTAGATCGGACGGTGCCCGGTGTTCCTGTTGGCTGAGCCATTGCCAGCAGCTCACCCTTAACTCAATGGCATTAAATCGTAGGATGGGTGGAGGCGCACCGGGAATATGGCCACCGTTTTTTTAGAGGCTTACCTGCGCCGTAACCCATCGCGTCTTGGGCTAGATGGTCGATGGGTTACGACGCCCACGACACCCGTTAAGCCGGAAACCTTGCAGCGGGCGTCTCCACCCATCCTACGAAAAAACTTCGATTTCCAAATGTCTCGGTTTAGTTCGTAATGCCCCATCGCCTACCCGGCTCGCCCCAAATCCGCCAATATCTTATCCCGCACCAACTGCCCCGAGAGCGTCACCATCGGCATGCCGCCGCCGGGATTGACGCTGCCGCCCACGAAGTAAAGGTTCCGGTATTGAGCGCTGCGCTGCGGGGCTTTGAAGCCGAGATTCTTGAAGCGGTCGGAGACCACGCCGTAAATGGAGCCTCGGTTGGAGTAATAGCGGGCCTCGATGTCCAGCGGGGTCCAGGTCTCCTCGCAGACGATATGGCGGCGGAGATCGGTCAGGCCCATCCGTTCCAGCTTGTCCAGCACCCGCTCCCGCAAGGCCGAATAATCCTCCGGGCCATGGGGGTTGGCCGGGTCGAGGTGGGGAATGTGGGGCAAGACCTTGATGACCTCGCAGCCCGCCGGAGCTTGACCAGGATCGGACTTGCAGGGGGCGACGAGATAGATGGTGGGATCGTCGGAGAGCCGGTTCTGGTGAAACACGGCATCGAAATGGGCCTTGGCGTCCCTGGCGTAGAAGAAATTGTGGTGGGCCAGTTGCGGATAGGTCCGGTCCACCCCCAGATGCAGCACCAGACCCGAGCAGGACGGGGCGAATTTCCGAAGCGGGCGGATCGCGTGCGGGTCGGCCTTGAGCAGCCTCTCCAGGGCCGGGATGACTTCCATGTTGGAGACCACCAGATCGGCCGCGATGCGGGAGCCGTCTTGGGTCACCGCGCCCGTGATGCGCCCGGCCTCGCGGGACAGCTCCACGATCTCGGTGTCGAGCCGGATGCGGACGCCCAGTTCCCGGGCGAGCTTTTCCAGCCCGGCGGCGAGGTGGTACATGCCGCCCTGGACGTACCAGAGTCCATAGCCGAACTGCACATGGGGCAGCAGGTTCAGGAGGGCCGGCGCGTCGTAGGGGGAGGAGCCGACGTACTTGACGAAGTAATTGAGGGCGTCCACCAGCTTGGGGTTTTTCACGAAGCGCCGGACGCCCTGGTCCAGGTTCCGGAACACGTCGAAACCGGCGAGACTCTTGAGCGGGCCATAGCACCGCACCAACTCCCAGAAGGAATCCAGGCCCTTGGCGAAATAGCCTGCCTCGGTGATCTTGCTGAGCCGTTCCGAATATTCCAGAAACCGATAAAAGCCTGCCGCATCCTCCGGCGCCACGCGGGCCAGTTCCCGGTCCATTGCGTCGCGGTCCGGGGTCAGGTCGAAGTGCGTGCCGTCCTCGAAAAAGTTGCGCCAGTGGGGCAGCACGGGTTGGAAGCTGACGTAGTCCTCCATCCGCCGACCGGCCTTTTGGAACAGCGCCTCGAAGATGTGCGGCATGGTGAGGATGGAAGGACCGAGATCGAAGGTGAAGCCGTCCTTCCTCAGCACATTGAGCTTGCCGCCCACCTTGTCGTTTTTCTCCACCAGTTCCACCGGAAATCCTTCCGTGGCCAGGGAGATGGCGGCGGACAAACCGCCGAGTCCGGCGCCGATGACCAGGACTTTGGGAGAGTTGGTGTGATCCATGGTGGAGACCTGTTTCGGTAAAAGGGAAGGGTTAGAGGCGCTGCCATTTAA
>NZ_JBTEKS010000406.1:0-3878 GCF_054333355.1 Methylomagnum sp.
GAAGCCCACTCCCACCACCATTAAACCCGCCACTCACGCCCCATGCACCGCCAGCGCTTCCAAGCACCGCCGACAGTGCCCATCCCCGCCGCCAGTGGCGATCCGCGTGCCGGGCAAGGTCAAAGCGTAGCGCAGACCCGACGCTTCGGCGTCGATGATCCAGCGGCAGAGTCGGCTGAGCCGGGTCTCCAAGTCGCCGCCGGGGGTTTCGTTCAAGTCCAGGGCGATGGCGTCGGGCTGTTCCCCGGCGTAGCGCTTGACCTGGGGTTCCTGGCCCTTGGCGACGCCCTTCCAGTGGATGTGGCGGAGCGGGTCGCCCGCTTGGTAGGTCTGGAAGCCGGTGAATTCCTCGCCGCCGGACTGGCGCTCCCGTCCGGGTCGGCCCGAGCCTTGGCCCACGGGAAACGGAACGCTGTCCGCCGCTGGCTTGGGATAGACCAGCACCCGCTCGGTGAAGCGGAGCGGCGACCAGGCATAGAGGATGCCCAGGGGGAATTCGGTGTACACGGTCACGGTGCCGGGCTGGAACCAGCCGCGCCGTTCCGGGCGGAAGCCGAGCGGGGCGGTGGCGTTCTCGTCGGCGCCGATGTCGAGGCGGATGGGTTCCGCGCCCTTGGCCTTGACCCAGACGGCGTAGCGCGGCAGCGGGGTGGGGTTGGCGATGAGGATTTCGTAAGTGGCGTGTTCTCCGGCGAACACGGGCCTGGCGCGGCGGGGCTGGACGCGCAGCCCGGCGAGGTTGCGGTAGCCGTGCAGCACGCCGAGCAGGGCCACGGCGACCAGCAGGAAGGTGAGGATGTAGCCGAGGTTGCTGTTGTAGTTGATGGCGGCAAGCCATTGGATGAGCAACAAGAGGACAAGGCCGAAGCCGCGTTTGTTGGGGATGGTGAAGATGCGGCGGTGGGCGAGGGTGATTGGCCCTTGGGTGGGTTGTTCGCCTTGGAAGAAGCGGCGGGGGTCGAAGCGTTGGTTGAGTGTGAGTGAGGCCATGGGGGTTCGAGTCTGGTTTTTGAGGCGGCCGTTTGCCGAAGCGCGGGGATTATCTTAACGGTCGCGCCACTTCCGGTGGAACAGCGTGATGCCTCGCCGTGGTCATTCTCCTGTGGCGTCATTCACAGCCCCCGTCGAGGCGTCAGCAAACCCGTCCGGCTTCCCGCGAATGCCTGGATCAAGCGTTCGCCAGAACATAGATCATTGTTTTATATGGATTCCCATGCGCGGCGGACGGACCTGAGCAATTTTCAGCCAACTGCCCGGGGCGCCCACGGCTCGTGGGCTGGGGCGGGTTTCCACCAAGTTATCCACAGAAGGGCGCACAGAATTCGGGGGCGCTGGTGGATAATCCGGGCCGTGCAGGGCATGGCGCGGAATCGGGGGGATGGGGGAAATCTGGTGCTAAAAAGATCGTAGCCCATCGCCGGACTAGGCGGCGGGCTACGCAAGAAGACGGGGGATTATTCTTCGAACTCGCGGAATAGGCTTACAGCGCCCGGCCCGCCGCCATGGCGTCCGGCACTTCCACCAGCTTGCCGGTCTTCACGTCATAGATGAAGCCGTAGATCGGGATGTACTTCGGCACCAGGGTGTGGTTACGGATACGCAGCACGTCCTCGGTGACGCTCTGCTCCTGGTTCTTGATGGTCAGCCAGTTGATGTACTTGCCGTCGGCGGAACCCGGCCCCTGGCCCACATCGCGCCAGCCGTTCTCGTCGATGGTGGCGGTGTCGAGGCTGCTGCTCAACAAATCGCCCATGATGTCGTTGGTGAACAGCTCCATCCCGCAGTTGGTGTGATGAATGACGAACCATTCCTGAGTGCCCAGCAGCTTGTGGGAAATCACCAACGAGCGGATCGCGTCGTCGCTGGCCCGGCCCCCGGCGTTGCGGGTGACGTGGGCGTCGCCTTCCGAAAGCCCTGCGTACTTGGCGGGGTCGAGCCGGGCGTCCATGCAGGTCAGGATGGCGAAGCCGCGTGCCGGGGGCAGCGCCAAGTCGCCTTTGTCGAAGGTCGAAACATAACCCTCGTTGGCGCGCAGGACTTCGGTCAATATGTTGCTCATGTCTCTTATCTCCTCTGTGGTTGCGTGCTTTTGTTGTTGCAATTGCCGGTGGTTGCCGGTTTCATGGACGAAAATTAAAGCCCCTCTTCCCGAGGATGCCCGTTTCCGCCCCATTCAGACTTACCGACGATGAAAAAGATTCTCCTCGCCAGCAACAATCCCGGAAAGGTTCGCGAGATCGCGGCAATATTAGCAGAGCATGATATGGAGGTTGTGCCTCAGTCGGCCTTCGCCATTCCCGAGGCCGACGAGACCGGCCTGAGCTTCATCGAGAACGCCATTCTCAAGGCCCGCCACGCTTCCCGGCTGTCCGGCTTGCCCGCCATCGCCGACGATTCCGGCCTGGAGGTCGACGCCCTGGGCGGTGCGCCCGGCGTGTTTTCCGCCCGCTACGCCGGGGAAGGCGCCACCGATGCCGCCAACAATGCCAAGCTCCTGGAAGAGCTGCGGGACGTGCCGCCCGAGCAACGCGCCGCCCGGTTCCGCTGCGTCATGGCCTTCCTCCGCCACGAGCGCGACCCCAGCCCGGTGATCGCGCAGGGCGTCTGGGAGGGCGTGATTCTGAACGAGGCGCGGGGCGTGGGCGGATTCGGTTACGACCCGCTGTTCTTTGTGCCGGATCAGGGCTGCGCCTCGGCGGAATTGCCAGCGGCGGAGAAGAACCGGCTGAGCCATCGGGGCAAGGCGTTGCGGGAATTGGTGGGGCGGATGTTTGGGACGACTTGATAACGATCACAGAATAGGGAGGGGACCATGAGCCAACAAATCACCCCGGACGGCTACGGCGACATCCATGCCGGTATTGTTCAACTATGACCTCAAGACGGGCCGGTTCAACCATGCGGACGCCGGGCAGATGCATTTGTATTTGAACTACGCCAAGGCCCATTGGGTGGGAGTGGGCTTTAGCCCACGGCTCGGAATGATAGTCGTGGGCTAAAGCCCATTCCCACTCCGGGCGGTCTCGGAAGGGGCGAGGGAACCAGCCATTCCCCCGGCTGGTCCTAACTGCGGGTCGAATGATCCCATCCCTAAGTTATAAAACCACAATTCCAAGAGGTCGCACCGCTATGAAAACTTCCCACATCATGTTCGGCGGCGTCGCGTTCGCCGTGCTGGCCGAAGCCCTCCTGCTGATGAGCAACCGTTCCGAGGAAGAAGACTGGGTCGCCTTTCGCGACGCCCACCACTGCGTCCCCGTGGGGGTGATCGACGGCAGCAACCGCTCCGGCTACCAATGCGATGATGGGCAGGTGCATTATCGGTGGCGGCAGATGCGCTGAGGCGGGGCGGGCAGGTCGGGCATGAATTCATGTCCGACCTACAAACTGGATAGCCATTACGCCAATTGCTTCAAAATCTCCCCGGCCAGCGGCGCCATCACATCGCATATCCGCGCCTCGACGCCCAATTCAGCCAAGCTGGTGACTTCCAGCCCCGCATAACCGCACGGATTAATGGCGGCAAAGGCCGGCAGGTCCGGGTTCACGTTCAGGCTCAGGCCGTGATAGCTGCAACCGCGCCGAACCCGCAGACCGAGTGAGGCAATCTTGCGGCCCGAGACGTACACGCTGGGCGCGTCCTTCCTCGCCACCGCCGCGATGCCATATTGCTTGAGCAGGCCAATGGCGGCGTTTTCCAGGGCCGTGACCATGGCCCGAATCCCCAGATTCCTGCGCCGCAAATCCACCAGCGGATAGGCGATCAACTGACCGGGGCCATGCCAAGTGATCTGCCCGCCCCGGTCGGTCTTCACCACGGGCACGTCGGTGGCCTGGACCAAGTGGCGGAGGTCGCCGTTCATGCCCAGCGTATAGAC
>NZ_JBTEKS010000407.1:0-3858 GCF_054333355.1 Methylomagnum sp.
CCACCAAGTTGCAGGGCCGGGTGCGGTAATCCAGTTGGTCCCGGATGAGATTATCCCAACCCGTGCGGCACGCCCCAGACGAACCCGGCAAACAGAAAACATAGGTGCCATTGGCGACCCCGGCGATAGCGCGGGATTGGATGGTCGAGGTTTTAATTTCCTGGTAGGAAACGGCCCGGAACACCTCGCCGAAGCCGTCCAAGGTCTTGTCGAACAACACCGCCACCGCTTCCGGCGTGCCATCCCGGCCCGTCACGCCGGTGCCGCCGGTGGTCAGCACCCCCTGGATGGCCGGGTCGGCGATCCACTCGGACACCACCGCCCGGATGCGGTAAATGTCATCCGGCACGATGCGCTTGGCCGCCAGATTGTGGCCCGCGCCGGTCAGCCGCTCGGCCAGGGTCTTGCCGGACACGTCGTTGTCTTCCGTACGGGTGTCGGACACGGTCAGTACGGCGATGTTGAGGGGGATGAAGGCGCGTTCGGTGGTCATTTAATTCGGTCTCTCGGAAAGAATATTGGAACGGAAATAGCCAAGGGCCGCGTCGTGGGAGCGGGCTTTAGCCCGCGACAACCGCGCCGGAATTTCCCGCCACCGCCCGGCGGACCATCAGCACAATGTTTCATTGGTTTGGACATAGTAGCGCAGCCCGGCTATTTCACCGCCCCCAAATCCAACCGCCCAATCGCCTGCGCCAATTGGGCCTTGCCGATCCGCCAGTTGTACTGCGCCTGCACCCGCTGGAACCGGGCGTTGGCGAGACTGGCCTCGGCGTTCAGCAATTCCACGATGTTGCCCGCCCCGGCCTTGTAGCGCCCCAAGGCCACCGCCTCGCCCTGGGTGGCGCTCGCCAGCAAGTCCTCGGTGCTGCTCAGGGTTTCCCGCGCCGTGTTCAGATTGAAATAGGCCCGCCACACATCCAGCGCGATGGACTGATCCAGCTTGTCGCGATTGGCCGCTTGGACCGCCGCCTGCTCCTCGGCGGCGTGAATCTGGTAAGTGTTGGAGAACCCCGTGAACAGCGGCACGGCCACCTGCACGCCCACCACCCAGCTTGAAATGCTCTGCACGCCGATGGAGTCGGAATAGGTGTAATTGCCGATCAAGGACAGGGTGGGCAGGCTCCCGGAGCGGGCCGATTCAATGCCCGCCTCGGCGGCTTTGATCTGGGCCTCGGCGGCGGCGAGATCGGGCCGCGCCGCCTTGGCTTCCTCGATCAAGGCTTGCACATCCCGCTCCCGCGCCGCGTCGGGACTGTCGCTGGCGGGCGGCTCGATCTTCAGCGCGTCGCTGGGCTTCAAGCCCATCGCATTCGCCAGCGTGCCAAAAGCCACCCGCGCATTGCCCGCCGCCGTCTGCCGGTTGACCTTGGCCTGCGCGTAAGCGGTCTGGGCTTGCAGCTTGTCGGCCAGCGCGGCGGCACCGACTTCGTAGCGATAGGCGGCGGCTTTCAGCGCTTCTTCGTTGGACTTTTCCGAGGACTCGGCGGCGTCCAGCGCGGCATTGGAAGCGAACAATTGGTAATAGGCCTGAATGGCCGAGAACAGCACCGTTTGCAGCGTTGCCGCGTGGCTCCAATTGGCGGCTTCCAAGGTCCGCCGCGCCGTCTCCACCCTGGCTTCCCGCCCGCCGAAATCGAACAGCAGGTAATTGAGGCTCAGGGTCGGCGCGATGCGGGTGATTTCCGTTTGCCGGAAAGCGCCCCCGGCGCTAGTCCCGGAACCCGTCCCCGCCACCGGGATGGCGTTGGAAAAGCCGCTGCCAGCGGTGTTCTGACTGCGGGAGAACGGCACCGACAAATTCAGGGTCGGGAGGTAAGCGGCCTCCGCCACGCCCAGTT
This sequence comes from Methylomagnum sp., assembly GCF_054333355.1. Classification (NCBI taxonomy): domain Bacteria; kingdom Pseudomonadati; phylum Pseudomonadota; class Gammaproteobacteria; order Methylococcales; family Methylococcaceae; genus Methylomagnum; species Methylomagnum sp. The sequence continues at coordinate 1,842 of NZ_JBTEKS010000407.1, forward strand.
GCGTCGCCTGGAAGCGGGCATTGGCCCAGGCTTGGCGGGTCTGGGGGTTGTGGCAAAGGGCTTGGTTCACCACGTCCACCAAGCCCCAAGTCTTGGGCGGGCGGCGGTCGAGGCGGCAGGGTTCGTCCCCGCCCTTGTCCGGCGCGGCCCGGCCCGGCGCGGGCGCGACGGACTCGCGGGTTTCAAACGGATCGTCGGGATAGGGCGGAAAGTCCTCCGCCCACGCCGCGCCAGCCAACAGAAACAAGCAGGCGGACGCAATCCGGCGCAAGGCCGTAGGCTGGGTTGAGGCACGAAACCCAGCGTTCCAAAGCGTGTAAGCCTTACTCATGCGGACGAAACTCCGCTCGGGGACGCTGCTTAGGGGACGGTAGATAGCACGCAATCGCAGGAAAATCGGGAGCATTCAACAAGCCGGGAGAAAAGACGGGAATGATGGCCACCGTGGCCTTATCGGGCAGCGGCGCCCTGCGTTCAGGGCTATACGTAGTATGGCGACATGGCCGCGCTGGCGAAAGCACTTTCCGGCAGGTGAGAGAGAATCGAAAAGCGGGAGTCCGAAGCTTGCTTTGGTGCAAGCGTCGCCAAAATAGGAAACCGCTCGCGCCAAACAATGTTGACTCCAGGGCAATCGCGCTATCGTCAAAAGCCGCCCGTTTTCTCCCTCTCCAGCGGGAGAGGGCTGGGGTGAGGGGGATTCAAACGTGATTTTTCTGCCTTAACTCTTTCAACATGGCACCCAAAAAGCTCAGACCGGGATAGCCATCAACGTTATCTTTTTTGATCCGCTCACCCTAACCCTCTCCCAGAGGCGAGAGGGGAAAAAACAGCCGCTCCCAACATAGCGCGATTGCCCTGATGTTGACCCTTGGCGGCTTTATGAACCCAGCCCCGCTGAGGTATAGTCGCCCGCTTTTGATCCGGCCCGCCACGCCCCACCTCCCTTAAATGTTTCTCCGCCGCACCGCCTTATTGCTCAGTCTGGTCATCGCTTGCCCGGCCTGGGCCGACGATGACGATGACGAGGCAAGAGAGACCCCCCGCTCCGCCGCCCCAACAGCCCGCCCAAACCAAACGCCCACCGCCGCCCAAGCGGGGACCGTGCGCCTGACGGCAGGGCGGCAAACCGCCAGCGGCTTGGCGGTGGAAACCCTCCGGGCGGTGAGCTTCCAGCCCGAGGCCACGACCTACGCCAAGGCGCTGGACATCCAGCCATTACTGGCCCTGCGGGTCCGCCACCGCGCCGCCCAAACCGACGCCGAAGTCGCCGCCGCCGCGCTGAATCTCGCCGAAAAGAACCGCGCCCGGCTGACCTCCCTGCACCAAGCGGAAATCATCGCCAGCCGCGAACTGGCCCAGGCCGACGCGCAATGGCGGGCCGACCAAGCCAGGGAAACCGCCGCCCGGCGCTTGATGGGCGAAATCCGCCGCGAGGCCGAACACGCTTGGGGCGTGACGCTGGCCAGGTTGGCCTTGGACGGGGACGCGCCGTTGTTGAATGATCTCGCCGCGCACCGCCGCGTGCTGCTGCTGGCCGCATTGCCCACGGGGCAAGCCGCGCCGAGCCAGAGCGCCGGGCTGTTCATCTCGCGGGGTTCTGACCGCGCCCGCGCTATCCGGGCCGAATTGATTTCCCCGGCACCCGCCACCGACGAATTGGTTCAGGGCGAGACGTGGTTCTTCCACGCGCCCGCCGATAATCTCCGCGCCGGAATGCGGGTGAATGCTTGGTCGCCCCTCGGCGGCGGCACGCTGGAGGGCGTGTTCGTGCCTCTCTCGGCGGTGGTTTGGCAGGATGGCAAACCGTGGATTTATCGCCGGGTTGGCGGGGATGGCTTCGCCCGTGTCGAAATCGGCGCTCATCGGGAATATGGCGGCGGTTGGTTCGTGGCGCAAGGCTTGGCGGCGGGCGAAAGCATCGTCGTGACGGGCGGGCAGATGTTGCTGTCGGAGGAGTTCCGGGGGCGGATACCGGATGAGGATGATGATTAGTGGGAGTGGGCTTCAGCCCACGATC
>NZ_JBTEKS010000408.1:0-3841 GCF_054333355.1 Methylomagnum sp.
GGTCGCGCTGGCCTCCGCTTCAATCTGGGCGACTAGCTCCGACCGCCGATGGGCGAACGGGTCGGTGGCGGGCGGGGGATTCAACTGGTCCATGTTCCTTCAACTCAGAGTTGTTATTTTTCGCGAAAATGTTCCCTTCGACTCCGCTCAGGGAACGGCGGTTTCCGCTGGCTGAGCGGAGTCGAAGCCAGCCCTCCAAAAGCTCAAAGCAGGCAACGCGCCGCGTAATCCGCCGCGCCTAACAGCCCGGTGCTGGGATTGAGGGCGATTTTGACCGGGATGGTCCGCATGAAGCCGACGAACCGGCCCTTGGCGCAGAAGCCCTCCATGAACGCGCCGTCGACGAGGGCGGGCAGTATTTTCGGGGCGATGCCGCCGCCGATCAGCACGCCGCCCCGCGCCAGGCACTTCAACCCCAGATTGCCCGCCTCGGCCCCGTAGATGCGGGCGAACAGGCGCAGGGTTGCGCGGGCTAGCGGATCGTTGTTCTCCAGGGCGTGGCGGCTGATTTCGCGGGCGGGGTCATCGGTCTCGGCCAGCAGGGCGGCAAACTCTTTACTTTCTGGCGCATGGCCGATGGCTCGCAAGTAATCGTAAACATTGGCGATGCCGGGACCGGACAGGATGCGCTCGTAGCTGACGTGGCCCCCGAGCTTTTCCCGCAGGTGAAGCAGTAGGCCGTCTTCCAGCATGTCGTTCGGGGCGAAATCGGTGTGGCCACCCTCGGTGGCGACGGGGTGGTAGTTCATCCCGTCCCAGTACAGGACCGCCTCGCCCAGCCCGGTGCCAGCGGCCAGCACAGCCCGGTTGCCGGCGGCGGGTTCCGAGTCGGGGTTGAGGTCCAGCCATTCCTCCGGTCCCAAGCGAAGCAGGCCCAGCGCCATGGCTTGCAGGTCGTTGAGCAACTTGACCCGCCCAACCCCGGTGGTCACTTCCAAGGAACGCTCGTCGATCACCCAGGGGAGGTTGGTAATCCGGGACCGGCCATCCAGCACCGGACCCGCCACCCCGAAACACGCGGCTTCCAGTGGCACGCTCTGGTCGCTGAGGAATTCCGCGACGATCTCGTCCAGCGAGGCGTAGTCCGCACTGGGAAATATCCGCTCGCGCACCCGCTCCAACCCGTCCGTGCTCTTTTCGTACTGGGCGAGAATCGTCTTGGTTCCACCCACATCGCCGGCTAATAGCATGGCTGCGATCCTTTCTGGTAATGGTCGTTGATTAATAGGACGGATAGTCGTGGAAGACCCGCGTGCCGCCGGTCTTGTCGAACTCCAGCACGGCGAACGGGTCTTTCCTGCCGCCCATTTCCATCCCCGGCGTTCCCGTGGTCATACCCGGCACCGTGAGTCCCACGGCCCGGGGCTTCTTTTTCAGCAGCTCGGCCACGTCCGCTGCGGGCACATGGCCTTCCACCACATAGCCGCCAACCAGGGCGGTATGGCAGGACTGGAGTTCTTTCGGCACGCCCTGCTGGCGTTTCAGCGTGTCCATGTCCTCGGTGAGGACATCCTTCGCCGCGAAGCCATTCTTCTTCATATGCTCCAGCCACTTGCCGCAACAGCCACAAGCGGGGCTGCGGTATACGGTCATATCCACTGGCTTGTCCACCACTGGTGCGCTGCGGTCCCACCCGCTTTCCGCCGCCTGCAAAGGCGCAGCCAGCAGCGCCAGCGCCAACCCTATCGTTTTGATTATTTTCATGGATTCATTGCTCATCAAACTTCCTCTCCGTTCAACGTGACCACTACCGATCGAGCGCCGCCATGGTCCCGATGTTCGCCCAAATAAATGCCCTGCCAAGTCCCCAGCAACAGCCGTCCCTCACCCACCGGAATAGCTAGACCGGTGCCCATCAGGCTGGACTTGATATGGGCGGGCATGTCGTCCGGCCCTTCCAGACGATGGACGTAATGGGCCGCGCCGTCCGGGGCCAGATGCCGCAACTGGGTTTCCATATCGCGCCGCACGTCGGGGTCCGCATTCTCGTTAATGGTCAGGGACGCCGAGGTATGCTGGATGAAGAAATGGGCCAACCCGACCCGGAGGGTCCGCAGTTCAGGCAGATGGCCCAGGATTTCCGTGGTGAGGAGGTGGAAGCCCCTGGAACGGGCTTTCAGGAGGATGGTTTTTTGTAGCCACATAGTGGGAACTAATAATACACGCTTTAGAAATTGTCTCGCTTTTTCTCCCTCTCCTCGCGGGAGAGGGTTGGGGTGAGGGGGTTGTAAATAGGATTTTTTCCATGGCTTCTCGGGCAGAGGAATCCAGTTGGAAGGAAATCCCTTTTTGATTCCCCTCACCCTACCCTCTCCCGCTGGAGAGGGAACAAAGCCGCGCACTCAGCATGGCACGATGACCCGACTAGCCACTCCGCCCCGGCTGACGCCGCTCGCCGCCAGACGGTACAATACCCCGTTTCACGCCAAGCCATCCATTCATCATGCGCACCAGCCAATTCCCGCTCAACACCCTCAAAGAAACCCCCGCCGATGCCGAGATCGTCAGCCACAAGCTGATGCTCCGTGCTGGCCTGATCCGCAAACTCGCCGCTGGACTCTACAACTGGTTGCCGCTGGGGCTGCGGGTGCTGCGTAAGGTCGAAAACGTGGTCCGTGAAGAAATGGACCGCGCCGACGCCCTGGAGGTTCTCATGCCAGCCGTGCAGCCAGCGGAATTATGGGAAGAATCAGGCCGCTGGGGCGTGTTCGGGCCGGAACTGTGCCGCTTCAAGGACCGCCACCAGCGGGATTTCTGCCTAGGGCCAACCCACGAGGAAATCATCACCGACCTGGTGCGTAACGAGATCAAGAGCTACAAGCAGGTTCCGGTCAATTACTATCAAATTCAAAGCAAATTCCGCGATGAAGTGCGCCCCCGTTTCGGCGTGATGCGTGCCCGCGAATTCCTGATGAAGGATGCTTACTCCTTCCACTTAGACAAGGAATCGCTCCAGGAAACCTACGAGGCCATGTTCACCGCCTATTCCCGCATCTTCGAGCGGCTGGGCCTGGAATTCCGCCCGGTGCTGGCGGATACCGGGGCCATCGGCGGCAGCCTGTCCCACGAGTTCCACGTCCTGGCCGAATCCGGCGAGGACGCCATCGCTTTTTCTGACCAGAGCGATTACGCCGCCAATGTGGAAATGGCCGAAGCCGTAGCCCTATCCGTCGCCGAAGAAGCGCCGCAAGCCCTTACCCTGAAGGACACGCCCGGCCAGCACAGCATCGCCGAAGTCAGCGCGTTCCTGAAAATTGAACCGAGCCGCACCCTGAAAACCCTGCTGGTCAAAGGCAGCGACGGCGGGATCGTGGCCCTGCTGCTGCGGGGCGACCACGAATTGAACCCGGTGAAGGCCACCAAGCTGGACGCCGTGGCCCACCCGCTGCAATTCGCCAGCGATGCGGAAGTGCGGGAAGTCGCCGGATGTGCGCCCGGCTCGCTCGGCCCGATTGGCCTGAGCATTCCCGTCATTGCCGACCGCAGCGCCGCGAATCTGGTCAACTTCGTGTGCGGCGCCAACCAGGACGGCAAGCACTACACCGGCACGAACTGGACCCGCGACTTGCCCCTGTCGGACGTGGCCGATTTGCGCCTCGTCGTCGAAGGCGACCCCAGCCCGGATGGCCAGGGCACGCTATGCATCGCCCGTGGCATCGAGGTGGGCCACATCTTCCAACTCGGCACCAAGTACAGCGAGGCCATGCAGGCCACGGTGCTGAACGAGGAAGGCAAGCACCAAGTGCTGATTATGGGCTGTTACGGCATCGGCGTGTCGCGGGTGGTGGCCGCCGCCATTGAGCAGAACCATGACGAGCGCGGCGTCATCTGGCCGGAAGCC
>NZ_JBTEKS010000409.1:0-3835 GCF_054333355.1 Methylomagnum sp.
CGGGACTTCCCCGAACGCGCCCAGGCGGAGGCCCTGCACAAAGAGCTGGAAGCCGCGCAGAAACGGCGCGACACCCTGCGACAAGGTCTCTAGCCCCCGTCCGGGTCCGCACGGACACCCGCCACGGGCCATCCAGGTTTCAAACCGCCGCTCCCCTCGGCCTTGGAAGCTGGATGGCCCGTGCCGCCTGCGGTCCCGAACGCCTAGGCAGGAAAGCTCGCCATCGGCCCCAGGCCGGACTCCACCACATAAGTTAATGCCGGTCAAATCCCTTCCCGGCCTTCCCCTTATCAGGGGAGGAAGAAAAAGCCCCCCTGATAAGGGGGGTTGAGGGGTTAAACCCAGCCATAGAAACCTGCTCGCTCTACTTTATGGAAGTGAGGCCGGACACCCCCCCACGAAACTTCATGCCGCTTCGAATCCTTTTCGCCCTAATCCTTTGTTTTCCTCTGGCGTCCCTGGCGGACGCCCACCGGAGCTATGTCACCGACAAACTGGAAGTTCAACTCCGCGCCGGGCAGAGCGCCCAATCCAAGCTCGTCAGGGCGCTGGATTCCGGCACGCCCTTGACCATCCTCACCCCCGGCGGTGCCTCGGGATACGCCAAGGTCAAACTGGACAGCGGCGAGGAAGGCTGGCTGCTGACTAAATTCATTTCCGATCAACCGGGGGCGCGGAGCCTGCTGGATGAGGCCAATCACAAGCTGGCGGTGCTACAGGACGAACTCACCCTGCTGAAGTTGGGCAAGGAAGGCGTGGACAAGGCATCCGGCTTGCAGCAAACCGAAATCGAGCGCCTCAAAACCGAATTGATCGCCATCCGGCAAGCCTCGGCCAATGTGCTGCAAATCCAAACCGAACGGGATCGGCTCCAAGAATCCGTCATCAAGCTGGAACGGGACGTGGAAGCCACCCGCCGCGAGCGGGACGCCCTAGACGGCGATTACCGCCAGAACTGGTTCCTGCTCGGCGCCGGGGTCCTGTTCGGCGGCATCCTGCTCGGCGTATTCCTGCCCCGGTTTAGCTGGCGTAAGAAAAGCGCCTGGGATACCTTTTAGGCTTAACCCCCCATCGAACAAATCTGTAGGTCGGGCTTCAGCCCGACCTATGTTTATGTTTTAGGGTAAGGCGGTTTCCCATCGAATGATTCCGTGGGTCGGGCTGAAGCCCGACCTACATTCCTATGTTTGCATTAACCCATGAGACTGAACGATGAGCCAAACCGATAACGACACCCGCGCCTTCTCCGCCCAAGTCGTGGACGGCATGGAACGCGCCCCCAGCCGCGCCATGCTGCACGCCGTGGGCTTCACCGACGCCGACTTCAAGAAGCCCCAGGTCGGCATCGCCTCCACCTGGAGCATGGTGACGCCCTGCAACATGCACATCAATAAGCTGGCCGACGATGCCGCCCGGGGCGTGGACGGGAGCGGCGGCAAGGCGGTGGTGTTCGGCACCATCACCATTTCCGACGGCATCTCCATGGGCACCGAGGGCATGAAATATTCGCTGGTGTCCCGCGAGGTCATCGCCGACTCCATCGAGACCGTGGTCGGCTGCCAAGGCTTCGACGGGCTGGTCGCCATCGGCGGCTGCGACAAGAACATGCCCGGCTGCATGATCGGCATCGCCCGCCTCAACCGCCCGGCCATCTTCGTGTACGGCGGCACCATCCTGACCGGCTGCCACGGCGACAAGAAGCTGGACATCGTGTCGGTGTTCGAAGCCGTCGGCGCCCGCGCCAACGACCGCATCGACGACGCCGAATTGAAGAACATCGAAGCCAAGGCCATCCCCGGCCCCGGCTCCTGCGGCGGCATGTACACCGCCAACACCATGGCCTCCGCCATCGAAGCCCTCGGGATGAGCCTCCCCGGCAGTTCGGCCCAAGCGGCGATTTCCAAGGACAAGGAACTGGACTGCGAACGGGCCGGCGCCCAGGTCTTGAAGCTGCTGGAAGCGGGGATTCGCCCCCTCGACATCATGACCAAACCGGCCTTCGAGAACGCCATCACCGTGGTCATCGCGCTGGGTGGTTCCACCAACGCCGTGCTGCATTTGCTGGCGATGGCCGACGCTTGCGGCGTGGACCTGAGCCTGGATGACTTCACCCGCATCGGCAAGAACGTCCCGATGCTGGCCGACCTCAAGCCGAGTGGCCGCTACGCCATGGCCGAACTGGTGGAAATCGGCGGCATCCAGCCCTTGATGAAAGTGTTGCTGGACGCGGGCCTGCTGCACGGCGATTGCCTCACCGTCACCGGCAAGACCTTGGCGGAGAATCTGGCCGAAGCCCCGGACTATCCGGCGGATCAGGACATGATCCGGCCCCTGACCAACCCCATCAAGAAGGACAGTCATTTAGTCATTCTCCGGGGCAATCTGGCGGCGGACGGCGCGGTGGCAAAGATCACCGGCAAGGAAGGCTTAAGCTTCACGGGTAAAGCGCGGGTGTTCGACTGCGAGGAACTGGCGCTCAAGGCCATCCTCGACGGCACCGTGCAGAAGGGCGATGTGATCGTGATCCGCTACGAAGGCCCGAAGGGCGGCCCCGGTATGCGCGAAATGCTGTCGCCCACTTCCGCCGTGATGGGCAAGGGCTTGGCGAAGGACGTGGCGCTCATCACCGACGGGCGGTTCTCCGGCGGCACCCATGGCTTCGTGGTCGGCCACATCACCCCGGAAGCCTACACCGGCGGCCCGCTCGCCATCGTGCGGGATGGCGACGGCATCACCATCGACGCCGAGCAGGCCGAATTGACCCTGCATCTGTCCGATGAGGAAATCTCCGCACGGCTGGCGAATTGGCAACGGCCCGCGCCGCGTTATACCAAGGGCGTGTTGGCGAAGTATGCCAAGTTGGTATCTTCGGCTTCGGAGGGGGCGGTGACGGATAAGGGATTGGGCGACTTGTAAGCGACCACGCAATAACGGGGACGAAGCCATGACCGAATCGAGTAAGACACAACCAACTTATGAGGGGTCTGGCTTCGTGGCGGGGACGCTGGTTCATGCCAAGGATGGCTTGATCCCCATTGAAAAAATCCAGGTTGGAGATTGGGTGCTATCGAAATCAGAAACTGGGAAAGGCGAACAATCCTATCAGCGGGTCACGCGGGTTTTTGTTCATGAAAACCAAAAAGTTTTATGCGTTGATATGTACACGGAAAAAGAATTGTTGGCGGCACGGGCGGAACGAAGAACCATGAATAGGGATACTTACTTTCTGCTAGTGGTCACCGATAATTATCTTTTTCGCTGGGTCGACAAAGGCTGGTTCAAAGCAAGGCAATTACATCTCAGGATGTTTAGCAAGCCATTATTAATAGAACTGGTAGACGGCAGCACTGTCTATGTCGAAGATATTAATTTAATCGTTCGCACTCAGCAGCCCAATCTCGGATGGCTAATGGGAGGAAAGTTTTGCCCAGTAAGATTTGATGAAAACGATTCGCGATGGGTTGACTTTAGTAAAGAAATGCCCGTTACGTCGTATGAATACCTGAAAAAGATTCCGAATGACGGTATTGAATGGTGGCTACAAAGGGATTCTGACCGATTTAGACGCACAGTGTTTGACATCACCGTAGAGAATACCCATACCTATTATGTCGGAGAGCAAGGCGTTTGGGTTCATGAACCCCGAAAGTAGCTATAGGATGGGTGGAGGCGCACAACCCGATAAACCAGTGTTACCAATAGAGATGTTCCCAAGGTGCTATAAGTATACTGTTCATAATTGTTACTTCAAAGTCCACAGGGTAAAATCAAGCCCAAGTCCCTACGATCCTTTCTTAATGGCGCTTCCACGATGATTTTTACCAGCCTTAATGAC
>NZ_JBTEKS010000410.1:0-3824 GCF_054333355.1 Methylomagnum sp.
CTTTAGCCCACGATGGTTATGGCTTCTCGTGGGCTAAAGCCCACTCCCACGCCGGTCCTACTTGATTCTAATCACCTGATGAATGGAGCAAGGCCATGAACGCATACGTCATCGGATTCGAAGAACTCGGCGTCCACGATGTGCCCCGCGTGGGCGGCAAGAATGTCTCCTTGGGCGAAATGATAAGTCGCCTGTCGGACGCGGGCGTCAGCGTGCCGGGTGGGTTCGCCACCACGGCGGAAGCCTACCGGGATTTTCTCGCGCAGGGCGGCTTGGACGAGCGCATCTGGGCGGAGCTGGACCGGCTGGACATCGCCGACGTGGCGGCCCTGGCCCGCGTCGGCGAGACCATCCGCCGCTGGATCGTCGCGCAGCCGTTTCCGCCGGAACTAGAGCAGGCCATCGCCACCGCCTATGCCGAACTGGCCCGCGACTCGGGCGAGGGTTTTTCCGTGGCCGTGCGTTCCTCCGCCACGGCGGAAGACTTGCCGGACGCTTCCTTCGCCGGACAGCAGGAGACCTTCCTCAACGTCAGCGGCCTGGAGGGCGTCCTCAAGTCGGTGAAACTGGTGTTCGCCTCGCTGTTCAACGACCGGGCCATCGCCTACCGGGAACACCAGGGCTTCGAGCATCGCAAAGTGTTGTTGTCGGCGGGCGTGCAGCGGATGGTGCGCAGCGATTTGGCGGCCAGCGGCGTGATTTTCACCTTGGACACGGAATCCGGGTTCCGCGACGCGGTGTTCGTCACTGCCGCCTACGGGCTAGGCGAATTGGTGGTGCAGGGCGCGGTGGACCCGGATGAGTTCTACGTCTACAAACCAGCCTTGGCGGCGGGGAAATCAGCGGTGCTGCGGCGCGGTCTGGGCAAGAAGGGCGTGAAGATGCTCTACGACCCGGATAAGGCCGTCGTCACCGTGGACACGCCGGAGGAGGCGCGACGGCGCTTCTCCATCACCGACGCGGAGGCCGAGCAACTGGCGCGGCTGGCGGTCATCATCGAGCAGCATTACGGACGGCCCATGGACATCGAATGGGCCAAGGATGGCTTGGACGGCGGCTTGTACATCGTCCAGGCCCGGCCCGAGACCGTGCAGAGCCGGGCCACGCGGGAAATCGAGCGCTATCAGTTGAAGGAGAAAGGCCCGGTGCTGGCGCAGGGGCGCAGCGTCGGCCACAAGATCGGCGCGGGTCAGGCCAAGGTGATCCAGAGCGTGGCGCAAATGGATTGGGTGCAGCCGGGCGACGTGCTGGTGACGGACATGACGGACCCGGATTGGGAGCCGATCATGAAGCGGGCCAGTGCGATTGTGACTAATCGTGGGGGGAGAACTTGTTTTTCCGGTGATACCCGGTTGTTGACCAATGTCGGTTTCATAACGTTTCGGGAGTTGGATGAGCGGGGCCATGAAGGCGTTAGCATTCCTTCCCTGAACCGTGAAACCTTGAAGATCGAATGGAAGCCAGTATTAGCCGTGATGAAGCGGACGGCAGAACTGATCCGGGTCGGTTTTTCACAAACAGGTCGGATTCGGGGTAATCACCTAGATCTGACCGCGGATCACAAGATGCTGAATTTGTCCGCCGCCGAACTGGTGGATACGGAGATTCAAACCCTGTTGGCGCGGGATGAATGCGCCTTGTTGGCCGAGTATTTACCGCAATTATCGAGTTCCACCGATAAGGAACGCTCCCTGGCCTATCTGCTGGGCGGGATTATGACCGACGGGCGTATCTACTTGTCCCGAACCCATGGCGAAGTCACTTTTATTCAAAAGCCAGAAACCACCAAACAGAACTTCATCGCCCGGATGAACCAAGCCTTATTGGACAATTACGGGAAATCTTTCAAGGAATCGGTTAAGCAGGTTTCCAATGGATTTATCCGGGGACAGCAGGTCATCGGACAAGCCAACGCCTATCGCTGTTACTTCAAATCCATCGCGACGGCCTTACGCGCCGAGCAAGACACCATCGTCACCACCTTACTTAAAAGCGATGCGGAAATCGCTTGTCACTTCTTGGCTGGCGTAATTGACGGTGACGGCAGTTATCTCAATGGCCGGGTCAATCTTTATGTGGCCGATGGGGAGTTATTGGAGGCGGTGATCGTGGCCTGCTTGAGGATTGGCATCGTGCCCTCAGTCACCACTAATCGGACCATTTACAACGTCCAAATTGTGGAGAAACTGAATTTATTGGGCCGCTATACCCAACGGGTATTATGTCGGGATCAACGTGGCATGGGGAGCCGATATTTCAATGCCAAGCAATTACTCACCAACAATATCAACTCGGATATTAATCTCCGGGTGCGTAAAAACCTGCTGATCGACGCACTAGGATTGGTGGATCACTTGCCCGATATTGCGGATTCCGCGCTTAGAAGCCGTATCGAAAAATTATTGGCTTCCGACTTCCGGCAAATCCGAGCCAAGTTCGAGGCTAACTTAGGAGAGGGCGAGGTTTACAACATCACTGTGGCGGATAACCACAACTATCTCGTATTCACCGCCCGCTACTCTCCGATATTGGTGAACAACTGCCACGCCGCGATCATCGCCCGCGAACTGGGCATCCCCGCCGTGGTCGGCTGCGGCGACGCGACCTCCGCCATTCCAGCGGGGGCGGAAGTCACCGTCTCCTGCGCCGAAGGCGACACCGGCTACATCTACGCGGGCAGGCTGCCATACGAGGTCAGCCGCATCAATCTGGACACCATGCCCGAACTGCCCCTCAAGCTGATGATGAACGTGGGCAGCCCGGAGCGGGCCTTCGCTTTCGCTGGGATACCGAACGACGGCGTGGGCCTGGCCCGCATCGAGTTCGTCATCGCCCGGATGATCGGCATCCACCCCAGGGCGCTGCTGGAATTCGACGCGCAAACGCCCGAGTTGCAAGCCGCCATCCGCGAACGCATCGTCGGCTACGCCGACCCGGTGAGCTTCTACGTGGACAAGCTGGCGGAGGGCATCGCCACCATCGGCGCGGCCTTCGCGCCCAAGCCGGTCATCGTCCGCACCTCCGATTTCAAGACCAACGAATACGCCAACCTCCTAGGCGGCGAGCGCTACGAGCCGAAGGAGGAAAACCCCATGATCGGTTTCCGGGGCGCCTCCCGCTACGTGGCCGATTCGTTCCGGGACTGCTTCGAACTGGAATGCCGGGCGCTGAAAAAAGTCCGCGAGGACATGGGCCTGACCAACGTGCAGGTGATGATTCCCTTCGTCCGCACGCTTGAAGAGGCGCGGGGCGTGGCGGCATTGCTGGAACGCTTCGGCCTGCCCCGGGGCGTCAATGGACTCAAGTGGATCATGATGTGCGAGATTCCCTCCAACCCCTTGCTGGCCGACGAGTTCCTGGACATCTTCGACGGCTTCTCCATCGGCTCCAACGATCTGACCCAGTTGACCCTCGGGATAGACCGCGATTCCGGCCTGGTGGCGGGCGGCTTCGACGAGCGCAATCCGGCGGTGAAGGCGCTGATCCGGCAGGCGATTCAGGTCTGTCGGCGGCGCGGCAAGTACATCGGCATTTGCGGGCAGGGTCCGTCGGACCACCCGGATTTGGCGCTGTGGCTGTTGCAGGAAGGGATTGGAAGCCTGTCCCTCAACCCGGATACGGTGGTGGAGACGTGGATGTTTCTGGCGGCGGGCGGGAAGCCCGAGTAGCACAACCTGATTAGCAAGAATCCTCAGTATGGGGTGGGCATGTACTCATACCGATTTAACCCATGGGAATGGTGGGCATGAACACATGCCCACCCTACAGGAGTCAGGCGTTGACTGAGCTTCGTTGCTAATGCTGTAGGGGCGGGAGTGCGGCCA
>NZ_JBTEKS010000411.1:0-3775 GCF_054333355.1 Methylomagnum sp.
GGGCTACCGCGTGCCGGGAAGGCGAACAGGGGCCGAAATCAACACCACACGAAACCCCAGGCTGTCGTCGCGGTCGTCGGGCCGAAACCTGCCGCGGCAGGCGCAGCGTGTGACGACTCGGTGGGGGCCCCACGCGCCGCCCCGCACGACCCGGTAAACATCATCCCCGGCGTCCGGGTTCTCCCGTCGCGCATCCTGGAAATCATAGGGATAGCCGAACTCCGGCGTGCCGCCGTCCTTGCCCCACAGACTCCGGGTCCATTCCCAGACATTGCCCACCATATCGGACAGGCCGTAGCCGTTGGCCGGGAAGCCCCCGACCGGCGAGGTGTCGCCGAGGCCAGTCTCGTCGGTGTTGGCCCGTTCCGGGTCGGGGTCATCACCCCACGGATACACCGCCCCGACCAAGCCACCCCGCGCCGCCTTCTCCCATTCCAATTCGCTGGGCAGCGCCACCCGCCCGCCCGCCCGGACCAGATGGGCGGCGGGCGTGTCCGCCAGGACCGGGGAGTTGGCAAGCGTGTCGTTCAACCAGTCCGCGTAGGCCAACGCCTCGTGCCAGTCCACCCAGCGCACCGGGCGGCTGTCCGGGTCGCGCAGGGCGTCGGCGTCGCCGGGCTGCCGCCCGGTGGCGTCCAGGTAGGTGCGGAACTGCGCCACGCTGACGGGATAGCGGGCGATGTGGAATTCCGGCGTCGGGGTCGGTGCGTCGTTCATCTCGTCATCATAGGGATCGGTCCCGATGCTTTCCGCCACACGGGGTTGTCTTCGTCACGGGTACCGATGCTGAAATCCGGGTCGGCAGGAATCCGCACGAAGCCCAGATTCTCATCCGTCGGCAGGCAATACCGCTCCGGCCCATGGAAGCGCGGATCGCCCAACGCCGCCAGCACGTCCCCCGCTTCCGCCCGCCGCTTGACCGGGAGTCCGCCCTGATCCGGGTGGACCGGCAGCGCCGCCGCCAGCCAACCGGCCACGCGGGCGGCGATGGCGCGGCGCTGGCCGTTCGACCGCACCGCGCTGAGGCCGATTTCCACCAGTTGCGACCCGGCCAGCAGGGCGCAGGTCCAATCCGCCGGATCGGGGCGGCGGGTCCGGGCGAAGTCCGCCACCGCCGTGCTTTCGATCAGGGCATCCGCCGCGCCCGCCCCGCGTTCGGCCTCGGCCAGCCGCGCCGCCAGGGGCAACACCACCCGCCAATGATCCGGGGCGGTCCGGGCCAAGCGGTGGCATTGGGCGGCGAAGTCGGTAAGGGTTTTCAGATAGCAGGCGGCGAGGAATTCCTGGAAGGTGCGGTGCGGGAAGGCGAACTGCCGTTCGCCGTCCTTCTCGCCTTGGCCGATGAGCAGCCCGGCCCGTTTCTCGATGTATTCCGCCACCTTCGCCGCCTTGTTGCGGTCCTCGTTCAGCAGCGGACGGAAGGCCCGCTCCAAGCGGCCTTCGCCAATATCGGCGGCGCCCTCCCGCCCGGCGTTCTGTTCATGGACCTCGAAGGCCAGCTTCGCCAGCACCGAACGCAGGTCGGCCAGCTTCAAGCCCGGCATCGCCAGTTCGTCCAACAGCGCCCGGTCGGCGCCGATCTGCCGGTTCCAGCGCAGCATCAGCAACTCCACCGAATCCTCGTACAGGTCGGCGCGGTCGTCGGGCAAGCGGCCCTTGTTGGTGTGCAGGGTCGCCATCAGGGTCAGCAACAAGGGATTCCGCGCCAAGGGCACGAGGTCGGGGCGTTGCCAAGCGTTGAGCAGGTCATCCCGTTTGCGCTCGGCCTCGCCGGGATTGCTCCAGCCCCGCTTCACCAGGGCCGCGTACCAGGCGGTGATGAATTGCTGCACTTGATCGTCATCGAAATCCGCCAGCGCATACACGCCCCGCTCGGCATCGGGACCAGCGGCCCAGGCGTAAGGCCGGGCGGTGAGGACGAACCGGCAGGCGCTTCCAGCGTTCCGCATCAATTCATCCACCGCCGCCATGACCCGCCCCCGGCGTTGGGCGTCGCCGCATTCGTCCAGGCCATCCAGCAGGAAATAAGCGCCATGGCGGCGGGCGAGGCGCTGGACGTATTCCGAAACCCGCTCCGACAAGCCATAACCGGCGGCTTTCAAGTCGCGGGCGATGAATTCCCACACATCCCCGGCCCGCGCCGGGGCATCGCCCGCCGGAAGCTGGTCGGCGAAGCGCCGCAGCACCACGCGGATGGGCAAGAGGCCGCTGTGCGACCAGCCGGATTCCTGCTCTGCCAGTGCATCCGGGTGGCCCTGCCAGGTCTGGGCCAGGGCCAGCAACAGATGGGCGCCGAAGGTGCTTTTGCCGCTGCCGGGGAGGCCGAGCAGGGTGAGTTCGCGGTGATGGGCAGCGGCTTCAAGGACTGAAACTGAGCGGCTTTCGATGTTCCGCGCTCTGCCGACATCGGGACCATTCCGCACTTCCTCCAGCCATTTAGTAAGGACGAAGTCCGATGGAATTCGCAAACTGGTATTCAACGGCACATACACATCCGCCAATTGCAGTGGTTCGCGCTTGGGATCGGCGGAGCCGTCGATTTCCCCCAGCTTCAAGCCCGCCAAATCGGACGCCAGGGCGTGCAGGTAATGGGCGATGACGGACTTCGCCTCCTCCTCGTCTTCGCCGGGCCGGACCACCTGGGTGATGGTCTGGATGAAGTCCCGCCCGATGAAATGCCCGCCGGAGGTTCTGACCGCGCCCTCCACCACCGCGCCGCCGCCGGTGTCGATGCGCTGGGCGGCGGCAAGTTGGGCCTGTAGCTCTTCAATCTGGCGTTGCAGAGCCGCCACGTCGATGGACTCCGCCATGGCTCACCCCCCTTTCGGTTTGTCGGATGGCTTGGAAATGAAGTCCCGGCCCACGAACGCGCCGCCACCCGTATTCACGTTCCCGCCCACATAAGCCCCGCCGCCGGTGTCGATTCGGGTGCCGGTATTGATGTCGCCGAAATTGTTCCCCCGAATCGCCACTCCGCCCGCTCCTACTGTCATGGAATCCCGCCCCTGAGCAACGACCCCGGCCCCGTGAAGGGTGGCCGTGTAATGTTCGCCCGTCGGCATCGGCCAGTCCTTCGGGTCAGGGCGGAACTCGATGAAGCCCCGCGCCACCAGCTCGTCCAACTGGCTGGCGAAGTGATGCGCCAAGCCCTCGGCATTGGCGTAGCGGGTCTGGTAATGGCCCAGCGCCTTGAGCTTGGCCTGGAAGGCGGCGAGGCTGGCGTCCACGCTGACGCCCGGTGGCGGCGGGGCGTCCTTGTAGTAGGTGAAGATGAACGGCTTGTCGGTGGCCCGGAACTGGCCGACGGCGGTGTCGAATTCCTCTTCCGTGTAGCGTCCCACCTTGGTCCAGAACAGCATCACGAACAGGTCGCAGCCCTGGATGGCCCGGTTGTATTCGTCCTGTAGCCGGGTTTTGGAGAGTGCGTCTAGGAAGTCCTCCCAGACGATCAGCTCGATGAAGACGCCTCGGTCGATCCAGTCCTTGTTCTTGCGGTTGACGGCAATCTCGAAGGCCAGTCGGTCTTCGAGCAGTTCCGACGAGGAGGCCAGGAAGACTTTTTTCTTTTCGATCATGGGGAGGCTCCCGTTTTTGTTTGTTGATGATTCGGCTCGTTCCCAAGCTCCGATTGGGAACGAGCATAAAAATCCGCCGCGGCGCGGGCGGGGGAAGGCTCCCCCGCACCCCCTCTGGAGGGCGGAGGACCGGAGTCCAGAGGCCCGAGCTACCGCGTGCCGAGAAAGCGAACAGGGGCCGAAATCAACACCACACGAAA
>NZ_JBTEKS010000412.1:0-3769 GCF_054333355.1 Methylomagnum sp.
GATGCGAATGATCCGGGTGTGGGCCATGGCGGTTTGGTTCCCGCCCCCAAAGGCCAAAAAATCACATGCGAACAATGCAAATCAATATGGCGCGGCACAATTGCCCTGCAATTGCGAGAGAGCGATTTTTCACGGGCCTAACGATTCAATTCAGGGCAAACCCCGCCCACCCTGAATTTAATATCAAACGAGAAAATAGGCGGCGGGGGTTTCCGCTAGAGCAAAATGTTAGACCTATGGAATTGCAAACCGGAACGCTTGTCGAAATTCTCCCAACCCGCGTATGGGCCGAGAAAGACATAATGGGGACAACGCACATTAAGATGCAGCACCAGGGCGGTACGGAGCCTTTTGACTTCGTCCAAATCCAATATGATTGGAGATACACCAGCAATAGTCATCAAGCCGACTTAGCAAAGCGGATTCTTGAGTTGCTTGGAGCGAAGGAAGCCGCCTAACGACTGCGTTCAGGGGAAAGCCCGCCCACCCGAACGCCGACAACCCCGGCATTATGTAGCAGATGCACAAAGCCAATAACCCCGCGAATCCCTAGAATCCATGGCTTTCCCAACAGGAGAAAGCCATGGCCGAAACCCACGTCATATCCGCCCTTGTCGCCAAGCGGGCCGAAATAGCAGGGCTGATAGCCCACCACCGCAAGGAAGTAGCGCGACTTTCCGAAGAAGCAAAGACGCTTGACGCTACGATTAAATTATTTGAGCCGGGCTATCGAACCCAATCCATCAAGCCAAAGAGATACCAGAAGAAAAACAGCTTCTTCAAACACGGTGAAGCGCACCGGATGATTCTGGACGCTCTCAGGGAATCAGAAAACCCCATAACCACCCATCAGATTGCCAAATCCATTATGACCATCAAAGGTATCGGCGCAGATAGTGAAAAGGATTTACAGGCATCCATCCTCACCATTCTGCATCGGCAGAAGAAAGACAAAATGGTGGAGATGGTTGGAAAAGATACCCAAGGGAATTGTATCTGGAAACTGGCGGACTTTTAACGATTCAAGCCGCTAACCGTTCCGCCCGCCGCTTGTTTCCCTGCCAATATCCGCAGAAGTCACGGGAAGGCCGCGACGCGGCGCACTTCTTCATAATGTCCCGGAACATCGCGCCGTTGTTCATGCGGCGGTTGTTCTCCCGGTAGGCCGCTTCGTTCGCGTAGTTCGCCAAGTACATGGTCCCGAACTTGTGGTTCTGCCCGATCTGCATACGGCGGAAGCGGGAAAAGAAGCTTTCGGCCTGGTTGGTGTTCGCCCCGTCCTTCGCCTTGAACTCGATCCCATGATTCACGCGGGAGGTCGGGTACATCCCGTGCAGCGGGTTGTAGGCCGGGCATTCGTCGGCGAACACCTGGGTTCCCTTCAAGATGTACTTGCCCGCCAGCGCCTTGATGTCGCCCTGATTCTCGCTCTTCAACACGAAGGTCAGCGCCCGGCCCTTCTCGCCCCGCTCCCGCATCACGATGACGCACCGCTTGTTGGGATTCTGGTTCTCCGCTAGGCGGCGGTCCTTCCGGTCCTCTATCCGGTTCTCCGGGCGGACATGCCCGTTGGTGTAAGCGCCGTCGATCTCCACCTTCCCGGGCAGCGGCGACACGTCGCGTTGCTCCATCAGGGATTCCCGAATCTTGTGGGCCAGCACGAAGGCCGTCTTGTATTGAACGTCCAGGTCGCGGGCCATTTGCAGCGCCGATATGCCCTTGACCGCGTTCGTGGAGATGGCGATGGCCGCGATGTAGGTTTTCAGCGGCAGCTTGTGGTGGGCGAAGATCGTCCCGGAAGTCAGGGAGAACGTGTGCCTGCACGCCTTGCAGCGCCATTGCTGGCGCGTGCGGATGAAGTAATGGTTGTCGATGACGCCGCACGACGGACAGACCGGGTTTCCGTCGCTCCACCGGGATTGCTTGAAGACATCGAAGGCCATTTCGTCCGACATGGTGAAAATTTGCGCGAGCGACAGCGTGCGGGCTTGGGCGCTTAGGAGGAAGTGTTGGGCCATGTCGAACGCTCCTTAATGTCATATTTGACATTAAGATAGCAGATTCAACATCAATTTCAACGTAAATATTTCACATTTGAAATCCGAGCGCCGCTCGCGCTATCCTCAGGCCATCCATTCACCCATCAGGAGACGACACCATGGAAACCCAAGACTGGAAGGCCAGCGCCAAGAACATCCTCAAGGCCGAACTCACCCGCAAGGGCGTGGACTACGAGACCCTGGCCCAAAAGCTCCAAAGCATCGGCGTGGACGAGAACTACAACAGCATCAACACCAAGATCAATCGCGGGGCGTTCACGTTCAGCTTCTTCTTGCAGTGCATGGAGGCTATCGGGATTCGGGAAGTGCGTTTGAATTAACGCATACGATCAATAACCAAACAACTTTGACGGTAAGTTATGAGCGAAAACCAATTGGATAACCCTGGAAATGCTTTTCCTACCAATGAAAGGATGATGACGATTCTTTTGATAAGCTTGGGATAACCATCAAATGCCCGGTATGCGGAGATGAATTCTTTGCAAGTTTCGGGAATATCAAAAAACACGATTATATCTCCTGTGGCAGATGGCATCCCTTTGATGTTCGAGTTAAGAGAGAGAAACTTTTGGAGCTTGAGGAAACAGCGCGAAAGTATAGGGAATCCCTGCTTAAACTCAGAGAATGAGCTTATAAACTCGTTTGCTTCAATCAAGCTTTTTTCACAAACATCAATAATTGGCGCGTTATTAGTCATTTGGTTTCACCATTGGTAACAGGCTTCCCAATGATAAAGCAATTATTAGCGCATTAACCCCCCCGTTTTCCGCCAGATGTCAGCATTCGTTAAATGACAGATAAACCAAAAATACCGATGCCGCAGAAGTGCGCGGAGCCAAAGTCATTTCCATTTCAGCCGCCCCCAAAGGCACCGGAATACGCAGAGGTTAAGGCGGCAGAGCCAATTTTAATGCCTGAGCTTGAATTTATGAGCTTTACGGTTGACGAGATAAACCTAAAGACGGATAAGGAGCTTAAGGAGATATTGTCTGGCGAGGCTCATCCTGATAAATGCTTGTCTCTCCCGATGCAGGCGCTCATAAATTCAGAGATAAGATATAGGGCTATTGAGAAAGCAAGTAAGCCAAAGCCATTGGCAAACGCAGGCTCTATAGCTGGGATTATTTCAGTAATAATCACCGTAATTTCTTTCTTGTTTTGGACTAATGATCGGCTTTCTCAATCAAAGACACCCGATATGCCAGATCGTAATACGCTGACTTCTCAAAAATCAGCGTTACCCCCAGCAGAGATACAGCGACCACCAGCGCCGCCGCAGTTCTCCGCAGATTCCTCGCCTCAACCGCCAAGTCGCGATCCAGCCGACCAAAAAACGAGTAAGCCGCCAGAACCACAACAACAACCAAAAAAACATAAGCTGCGAACAGAAAAGCATCCATAACTAATCCACCTTAAATCTGTTGATGGCCGTCATTGTGATGGCCTGCCATGACCTCAACCGCCCCCGTTTTCCGTTTGTGCAGCTGCTACATAATGCCGAACAATATAGGGAATATTTCCAAAGATTCAGCCGGATGCCCAATTCGGATCGTGTTTCATCGGAGATTCTGTACTCTTTAGAAAAAGCTCGATTGATCCGTCGCAATGATGGACAAGATCAATCACAACATAATAAGGGTTGTCATTGGGGTTGGGCGCGTCACCAGTCGCAACAACTGTTTCCCCAATCCTCGGGAGAGCCTGAAATG
>NZ_JBTEKS010000413.1:0-3766 GCF_054333355.1 Methylomagnum sp.
TGCGTCCGGTCGGCCAGGAGAAATTCGGCACCCGCGCCGAGATCAAGAACCTCAACTCGTTCCGCTTCGTCGAGAAGGCCATCAACTTCGAAATCGAGCGCCAGATCGAACTCATCGAAAACGGCGGCACGGTCGTTCAGGAAACCCGCCTGTACGACGCCAACAAGGACGAAACCCGCCCCATGCGCAGCAAGGAAGAAGCCAACGATTACCGCTATTTCCCCGACCCGG
The DNA here is from genome assembly GCF_054333355.1 of Methylomagnum sp. Classification (NCBI taxonomy): domain Bacteria; kingdom Pseudomonadati; phylum Pseudomonadota; class Gammaproteobacteria; order Methylococcales; family Methylococcaceae; genus Methylomagnum; species Methylomagnum sp. The sequence continues at coordinate 232 of NZ_JBTEKS010000413.1, forward strand.
ACCTGCTGCCGCTGGAGATTTCCGGCGACTTCATCGAGGACGTGCGCGGCGGCTTGCCGGAATTGCCGGACGCCAAGCGCGACCGCTTCAAGTCGCAATACGGCCTGAACGACTACGACGCGGGCGTGCTGACCGCCACCCGTGAACTGGCCGATTATTATGAAGCCCTGGTCAAGGCCGCTGGCTCCGACGCCAAGCTGTGCGCCAACTGGGTGATGGGCGACCTCGCCGCCGCGCTCAACAAGGCTGGCCTCGAAATCGAGCAAAGCCCGGTGTCGCCGGAACGTCTGGCTGGCTTGGTGCAGCGCATCGCCGACGACACCATTTCCGGGAAGATCGCCAAGCAAGTGTTTGAGGCGCTGTGGGAATCGCAGGACAGCGCCGACGCCATCATTGAGAAACAAGGACTCAAGCAGATCACCGACACCGGCGCGATTGAGGCCATCATCGACCAAATCATCGCCGCCAACCCGAACCAAGTGGCGGGCTATCGCAGCGGCAAGGACAAGCTGTTCGGGTTCTTCGTCGGACAGGCCATGAAGGCGACCGGCGGCAAGGCCAACCCGGCGCAGTTGAATGAGTTGTTGAAGCAGAAATTGCAGGGCTAGCCCTTAACCACGGGCGGGAGGCGGCGATGGTTGCGGTAATGGAAAGGCTTATTACGGCGGACGAACTCTGGCTCAGGCCGGACGATGGCCTGCGCCATGAACTGATTAGGGGGGGATTAACGAGTATGGCACCGGCAGGTTCACAGCATGGAATCATCGCGCTACGGATAGCGGCTTCCCTGCATGTTTATGTGGAAGATCACGGCTTGGGCGTGACCTTTGGCGCTGAAACCGGCTTCAAGATCAAATCCAATCCCGACACCGTCCGCGCCCCGGATGTGGCCTTCGTCGCCAAGGAACGCTTTGAAGCCATCGGTCCCACCCCCAAATTCTGGCCCGGTGCCCCGGACCTCGCGATTGAAGTTCTGTCGCCCGGCGACACCTATTCCGAAGTGCAGGACAAGGTGGTCGAGTGGCTGGAGTCCGGCACTCGGCTGGTCATCGTGGCCGACCCGCGCCGCCGGGTGGTCACGGTGTACCGCTCGCTGAATGAAATCCGGATGTTGACCGAGAACGACAGCTTGGAAGGTGGCGAGGTGGTGCCGGGCTAGCGGTTGCCGGTAAAGGCCATCTTCGGTTAGATGTAGCGTGTAGGGCGGGCATGTCCCTATGCCCGCCGATTCTTGGCCGCAACGGACCCGCCATGGAAATCTACCCCATCCCCGGCTTCTCCGACCCCGTCAGTTCCCTCACTCACCTGCTCAGCACGGGCGTTTTCGCCGTCCCCGGTTTTTTCCTACTGCGGAAAGGCCGGGGCAGCGCGGCCCGGCTAGCGTCCCTCAGTGTCTTTGTTTTCACCTGCTTGTTTCTGCTGTCGATGAGCGGGGTTTATCACTTGCTCGAAATCGGCGGCACTGGCCGGCAAGTCTTGCAGCGGCTGGACCACGCCGCGATTTTCGGGCTGATCGCGGGCAGCTTCACCCCGACCCACTACATCCTGTTTAAAGGCTGGGGCCGCTGGGGCGTGCTGGCGCTGATTTGGACGCTGGCGGCCACGAGCATCACGCTCACGGTGATTTTCTTCGACGCCATCCCGGAATGGCTCAGCCTGAGCCTATATCTCGGCATGGGCTGGATTGGCCTGGGGTCCGGCATCGCGTTGTGGCGCCGCTACGGTTTTGGCTTGATCCGGCCACTTGTCTATAGCGGCCTGTCTTATAGCGCGGGGGCCGTGCTGGAATTCCTGCGCTGGCCGGTCCTCATTTCAGGTGTGGTGGGACCGCATGAATTGTTCCATCTAGCCGTGTTGGCGGGTGTCGGCTTCCATTTCCGGTTCTTGTTCGGCATGCTGGACCGGGCGTATTTATCAGCGCGTCCAACGAGTTAGGGGAGACTTACGCCGCCTGAAGGCGGGACTACGAGCCAAAAGTTGCCTCAATAGCCTTCCGTATTTTTCTCCACCCACCGTTCTCCCTGAACCAAGGTTTCCTTCTTCCAAAACGGCGCCCGGTGCTTCAACTCCTCTATGATGTACCGGCAGGCGTCGAAGGCCGCGCCGCGATGCGACGACCACACGGCCACCAAGACGATGGGTTGATCCGGCAGGATTTCGCCCACCCGGTGGATGACCAGGGCATCCAGAAAATCCCAGCGCCGCTCGGCCTCCGCGACGATGCGTTCCAGGTGCTTCTCGGTCATGCCGGGGTAATGCTCCAAGGTCATGGCGTGTACTGTGTCGCCCTCGTTGAAGTCGCGCATGGTGCCGACGAAGGCGCAGGTGGCGCCGTATTTTCCGGCGTGGCCCAGGTCGCCGGATTGGTGGCGGACCAGTTCCGCGTAAGGATCGAAGGGCGTGCCGCGTAGTTCGATCATCGGCTCAACCTCCCGTGACCGGCGGGAAGAATGCCACTTCGTCGCCGTCGCGGATGGGCGTGGCGGGGTCGGCGTATTCCATGTTGACCGCGCAGAGGAGTTCTTCGGGCAATGGGCGGCCTTCGTCCACGGCCTTCCAGATGTCGGCTACGGTGCTTATGCCCTCGGGCATGAGGGTTTCTTCCACACGGCCCATTTTTTCTCGCAGGGAGGCGAAATAGCGGACTTTGATCGACATGGTGGTGGTCTCGCGGGTGCAGGGGAAGGGGATAGTTTAGCGGGTGGGAGTCGGGGCGGTGAACCCGTGTAGGATTCGTCTCTATCCGGTTGCCACCCCCCTTGCCTCGGGGCTAACCTAAGGCGATTTCCAGGAAAAGACATACCTGTAGGATGGGTAGAGCGAAGCGAAACCCATCACCCTGTGTCCGGCTCGATGGGTTTGGCGAGTACGCTCTACCCATCCTACATCCAGATCAACGGTGACAAGCATTTTCGGAAATCGCCTAAAACTGAATTGTCTTAACTTCTTGGAAACCCCCTTATGACTACCGTTCAATTTACCTTGCCCGAAGCGTTGACACAGTTCCGTAGGTCGAGCTGTATTCCCATGCCCGACATTTCGGCACCGGGGGCGTCGGGCATGAGTACATGCCCGACCTGCAGGTCTGATAATTAATGCACTCATGGCATTCCCTCAACAGGACTTCAAACAGAAACCCAGAAAGGTGGGTCATGGCGCGTGTGGGTTGGTTGATATGAAGTAGGATTTGTAGTGTACCCAACCCTGCTAGCGTGCCAGATATTAGTTATTTAACTTCGCCTGAAATCTTGGAAAGGGTATCCTGAGTCGCTTTCCGTCTTTTTTCAATTTCCACTTGGGCAATCCTTTCCTCGGCGATAAGCTCAATGGCGGCATTTAAAACAGGAAAATATTTCATACAAATTTGTTCGTCTAATTCGTGAACCCCTTTGCTAGTGTTTGGTCCCGTGTGATTATATTCCGGTTAGAAGCTATGCTCTCTTCGAGGCGCGGAGCCTGCTCCGCGAGGTATTCAATTCACTGGCTTGAGGCTCCGCCATGCTGATCCGTCTCCACAAGAACGCCCGCACCACCC
>NZ_JBTEKS010000414.1:0-3747 GCF_054333355.1 Methylomagnum sp.
CCCCCCGCTCCCACAGTAAATGCTGACTCGGGCGGTGCCATCAAGTTTGCGGAGCCTGCGCGAATTCCACCTGGGCATAAATGTCGTCCAGCGCCAGCGTCACGCCCAACCCCGGCAAGGGCACGCCACCCTCGGCTTCACCGTACTCGGTCAAGCGCCAGGCGTGGCCGGTTTCCCGCTCGAATAGCTCCACATGCCGACGGTTCTGGTCGATCAGAAGGTAATAGGCCAGCGATTCAATGGTCCGGTAATGCTCAAACTTGCCGCCCCGGTCCCAGGATTCGGTGGACGGCGACAGCACCTCCACCACCAGCGCCGGGTTTTCCACATGCTTCCGCTGGCGGACGCCGCGCTCACAAAGCACCTGGACGTCCGGGTAGCAGAAATGGTCGCTGTCGTGGACGTATAGCCTCATGTCGGCGCCGTAGACCCGGCAGGGCTTGCCTCGTAGAGCGGCACCCAAAGCAATAACAACATTGGTACCAATGAGCGCGTGGCTTTCCGAGCCACCCGCCATGGCGAACACTTCGCCAGCGCAATATTCGTAGCGCTGGTCCTCGCGCTCTTCCAGCGCGAAATATTCCTCGTGGGTGAACAGATGCGGTCGGGCAAGAACGGATGACATGGTTTCTTCTCCTGAGCTTTTTCAAAGGCGGAATCTGGAGGCCAGCTTGCGTAGGATGGGTGGAGGCGCACCTAACACGGGTCCGAAGACGCCTGGAATTCCCGCCGTGCGCCGTAACCCATCACTCCGGTTAAGCTTCCGTGATGGGTTGCGGTGCGCGGCTATTTTTTCGGATAGCCGCATTCTCATAGCGCACCTCCACCCATTCTATGAGGTATGCCTATGACGCCTCATCAACCGCCGCCAACCATTCTACGCAATCCCGTCACCAGCCGCCCCATCCCCGCCGCCGCCGTCTCCGGCTCCAACGCGCCGTAAGCGATGCGGAGATAGCAGCCGTCTTCCAGCCCGAAGGCGTTGCCCGGAATCGCCGCCACCTGATATTCGCGGATCAAGCGCTGGGCCAGGGCCATGGAGTCCAACTCGGTCTCAATCTTCAACAGGATATAAAACGCCCCCTCCGCCGACGGGATGCGGCAGACGTCCTCGACCGCCCGCAATTCATCCAGCACCAGGCCGCGCACCCGGCGGATGGCGTCCAAATGCCCCCGGCAATAGGCCGCGCCCGCGTCCAGCGCCGCCACCGCCGCGTGCTGGGAAATCAGCGGGGCGCAGATCAGGTTGGTGTCCTGGGCTTTCAGCACCGCGTCGTACAAATGCTCCGGGAGAACCATGTAGCCGATGCGCCAACTGGCGAAGCCATAGGCTTTGGACAAGGAATACAGCGCAATCGTGTGGGCCTCGGAACCCGCAATCGCCGCCGGGGAGACATGCCGCGCCGCGCCGTGGGTGAAGTATTCGTAGGCCTCGTCGGTGATGTGATAAATCCCGTGGCTCCGGCACAGCGCGTTCACCGCCCGCAGCGCCGCTTCCGGGTACACCGCGCCGCTGGGATTGTTGGGGGAAATGGTGACGATGGCGCGGGTGCGCGGCGTGATGGCGGCGCGGAGGGCGTCCAAACGAAGCTGGAAACCCGCGTTGGTGGGCACGCCCACCGGCACGCAGCTCAGCATTCGGATCGCCATCTCCTGATTGAAATAGTACGGCAGCGGCAGGATGACCTCGTCGCCCGGATCGGCGATGGCGAACAAGGCGTTGAGGAAACCCATGTTGGACCCCGCCGTCACCACCACCTGTCGGCCGCCTAGGCCGATGCCGTTTTCTTCCGCCAGCTTGCGCTCGATCCGCGCCAGCAATTCCGGGATGCCCCGCACCGGGCCGTATCTGTGCTGCTCGATCCGATGGCCGAACCGCCGCGCCGCCGCCAGCGCCTCGCCGGGCGGGCCGTAATACACCACGCCCTGGCCCAAGGAAATGGTGCCGGGCGTTTGCCGGATCAGTTCGGCGACGACGGGAATGATGGGCGCCTGCACGGCGGCGAGGCGGCGGCTGACGGTGGGTTTGGGGGAAGCCATGGGCGCGGGGAAAGCGATCATTGAAAAAGCCATTGTACCGGGCGGGGCCACGCGGCACCGAATCCTAGGGCAATCGCGCCATGTATGAAACGAGGCTTTTCCCCTCTTTAAGCAGGAGAAAACGGGTGGTCTGCGCGGTTGCCCCGGCGCAACTAACTTATGCGCCAAGATCCACACAGTGTATCTTTATGGGTAAAATCCCAGGCCATGGTCGTCGGGGGGAGTCAATTTCGGTGGTCGCTTGCAAACAACTGAACGCTGGCTGGCGCTTACCCACTTCAATAATCATCAAAATGCAAAACAAGCCAAGACAAAGCCGCACTCGGACATCCAAACACCACCCGGTTCTCGGTAAGGCGTTATTGGCCGGTCAACTCGCCGTTTTAGTGGGCGCGCTGTCCGGCGATGTCGCCCTAGGCGAGGATTGGATGTACCGGGCACGCCCCGGCGACAATCTCAGGAGCTTTTCCGAAACCTACCTCATCGACCCCTCGCTCTGGCGGAAGGTCCAGGAACTCAACCACATCGCGGACCCCTGGCATATCCCGCCCGGCACGGCCTTGTACGTGCCCGCCGACTGGCTGAAGAAATTCCCCGTCACCGCACGGGTCGTCCATGTCCAAGGCAACGCCCTGCTTCTCGACCACGCCACCCGCTCCTGGAGTCCGGTGTCGGTCGGGTCGCTCCTGGCAAAGGACGATGAAATCCAGACCGATGAGAATGGCAGCGTCACGCTGGAATTCATCGACGGCTCGCAGCTAATGCTACAACCGGGCGGCACCTTGAAGCTGAATTCTTTGGGAAGATTCGGCGACACCGGGATGACCGACCCCCACCTCCACCTGGAAACGGGCCGCTTACAAACCAAGGCCACGCCCCGCAAGGGTGCCGCCACCCGCTTCCAAGCAATCGCGCTATCTCCCTCTCGCCTTTGGGAGAGGGTGGGGGTGAGAGTATCCAATCAGGGATTTAGCGCTTTTCCACCGCCACCCTAAGATCGAATCCGTGATTTTTAGGGGGAAATCTCATTTTTAACACCCTCACCCCACCCTCTCTCCCAAAGGCGAGAGGGAAAATACAAGCCATCCCGGCATAGCGCGATTGCCCTGGACCCGCCGCAATCCATCGAGGTGCCGGGCAATGATTGCTATTGGTTCCTGATGGCCCTGCCCCTACTTGCCTTGATTGCCATTTAGAGCGTTTTTCACATGAATGCACGGACCATTTCAAACCCCTCCCCGGCCCTCCCAACCCCTCCCGGCTTCCCCTCACCAGGGGAGGAAAAAGGCGGGGAGGGAGAAAAATCCCCCCTGATAAAAAAAGTCGGGGGTTTAAACCAGGCACCCGAATGGAAAACGCTCTAGGCCGCCGATGTTGACTGGCCTGATGGGCCGCTGGGCTTCGCCCCGCCTTGGACTCGCGCTGCTCTTGAGCCTGGGCGCGGTGGTCTTGGGTGAGAGCGATTTAACCCGCCGCTGGGATGACTTGGTGTACGACGCCGCCCAAGGGCTGTTCGCCCGGGAGGCCCGCCCGGACATCGTCATCGTCGCCATCGACGAGCCTAGCCTCGCCCGCCTGGGACGCTGGCCCTGGTCGCGGCGGGTTCATGCGGCCATGGTGGACGCCTTGTCCGCCGCCCAGGCGCGGGCCATCGGCATCGACATCTTGTTTTCCGAGCCGGGCACGGACGACCCGGCGGCGGATCGG
>NZ_JBTEKS010000415.1:0-3713 GCF_054333355.1 Methylomagnum sp.
TAACCAACGCGGATTCCGGCGTCCAGGCATCTGATTGCTGGTGAGGTAGCAAAACACGGGGGGCGGCCCGCCGCCCCCTTAATCGTCCAGCCTGGACAGGAACTCCTCGAACTTTCCCGAGGGGCCGCGCTCAATGGATTCAACCCTAACGACGTCCACCCGGAAGGGATAGCCCAGCGCTTCCCTTGCCAGCTCCCCTACACGAGATAGTTCGCCTTCTCGAAGCGGGCGGCTCAGCACCACTCTGATCTGGATGGTTTCCAGGTCCGCCTGCACGAACTGGGCCTGAAGGATGGGTTGAACGGCGCGCACCTTTCCCAAAGCGACAGGCCAGTAACGGCGCCCATCGGGGGTGCGGACCAGGTTGCGGACCCGGCCAAGCACCTTCCCGATCACTGGCGAGCCGCGACCGCAGGCGCATGCTGCGCCCACCGTTACATAATCGCCTAGATCGTATCGAAGCAAGGGCATCGCCTGATTATGCAGGGAAGTCACGACGACCCGCCCGCTCTCGCCCACGCCGCACATCCGCCCCCGGTCATCCAGAACCTCCACCATCACGCTCTCCGACTGCACATGAGAATTGCCCTGTTCGGGACAGCGAAATGCAATGTAACCAACCTCGTTGGCCGAGTATGTATCAGAACATCGCACCCCCCATTTCTCGGCAAGCCATCGCTCCAAACCTGAATCCAGTGGCTCGGAAATAAACCGAACCTCTTCCAGGGCGGGCGGCTTGTCCGGCAACACATCCAGCAAGGCGGGGACGATGCTGGGATACGCCAGCAAGTAATGGGGGTCGAATCGGCGCAGCCAGCCGGCCAGGATGTCGATAGGGAAACCGATATGGATGGCAGAAGCCACACCGGTGGCATAAAGCTGGGCAACCGGGTTGCCCCAAGACGGCTGGTCCGTTCCTTCGGCGCTCCGCCGCTCCGGCGGAAAGTAGCGCATGACGCCCAGGCGCTTGCTGAAGTCCCGCCCGCGCCACAGATGCTCGCGAACCGTCAGCGCGTTCCACATCAAGCGGGTGACGGCGGTGGCCCGGACCTCCACCGGGACTCCTGTGGAGCCGGAGGTCTTAAGCGTTTCGAGGGGAAGGTGGGCTGGAGGCACTTGGCGGGCCATCAGTCGCTCGGAATGCGCACGCAGTTCCGTTTTCGCCAGCAGCGGAATTTCCCGCCACTCTTGCCAAAAAAGTTCGGGCTTATGGGCCGCACGCCCCAGCCTCTCCGCCCGCCGCCCTAGCCGCCGGTAAAGCGGCACCTTTTCGTAAGACCATCGAGCCAAGCCCGCCAACTGCCTTTGTTGAGCGGCCAGGATTTCGTCCGCGCCCCACCATTGAGTGTCGCTTAGGCCATCGACGACCCGCCTCAAAGATGTGGGGTGAGACAGGAAGGGGGGCCATGTAGTTATGGACTCCAATGCCATACCGTAAGTCGGTTGAGGTTACGCGCAAACGAAAGGCTCATGGCGCCGCCCTGATCGAGGCGCCAAGAGCCTTTATCTAAGCCCGCTGGACGGTTTTACGGCTTGCCGCGCCGCCGCCACAGGCCAAACCCCGCGACGCCCAAGCCCAGCAGGCTCAGGCTGCCCGGCTCCGGAATATCCTGATAGAGGGATGCATTCAGGGTGTAGTACCCCCCGGAATTGCCTCCGCCCGCCGTGAGGCTGGTCGGTGCCCCGCCCGAGTAAGGCGTGCCGCCCCCCTGACCATCGGGGCGGGTCAGCGTCGACCCTGCGCTCCCAGGAGCGCCTATATAATCAGCGATATTTTTCGTGGCCCCCACATTGGTGACCCCGAGATAGTAGGTGCCCGCGCTAAGGAATGTATAAGTGCCGATGAAGCTGTCGCCATTGCCTCCAATCCCTTGTAATGAACCCGGATCAGCCACAGTATCAAAACTGAAGGCCAGCAAGGTGTGGTTTTCATCGAATAGGGCCAGAACGGTATCCAGCCCGGCATCTCCGGCCCCCTCCGCGCCATCAATATCGAAATATCCCTTCATCCCCGCCGTAACGGAAAATTTATAGTAGTCCACGTCAGTGACGCCATTGTTCTGGGCATCAATCGACACCCAGGGATTAGCCTCAGAATTAAAAATATTCACGTCGGGGGCACCATCAAGGTTAAACTCGCCATCCAAATCTTGGGCGGTGGCGAAGGCGTCATTGGCTTCAATTTCAGCAAGATAGCCAGCCATGGCGGGCGGGGTGCCGCCGAAGGCCAAAGCAGCCATCGCGGCGACCAATAATGTTTTTTTCATCGAACTCACCGAAAGGTATTAAGGATTGATATGTAAAATCTGCGTCGGCTGATGATGCAGAAAGGCCGATGCACATTTCAGAAGCACAAATCGCGCCAATATGTGTCAGCATCAGATTTTCCGCGTTGTTCCTCGCTCATTTTGATAGCTGCGCCTTGCATCCCATAAACATTGTAAAAATATCAAGACTCGAAAAAAGCGGGTTGACCACGCTTCAACAGGCTCAGTGAAGCCTATAGATTGGAGAACCTTGTAAATCATGCTGTTAAGAAGCGAAGCTATGCGACCATTCTAAGGTTATTCAATAGGTTGAATCGAACTGATTGAATGTAAACTTTTCAATAAGCTGGTTTCAGTAATATAACGGTCTTGCGGTGAGCGGCGGGCATTTCCCCGCTTGGCTATGCTTGGGGGAGGGCGTGCGCCGCCTTGTTAACTTCTTAGCCCTCGGAGACAGTCATCACAAAACCGGCTAGGTCGCCCGCGGCTTAATTGATGGTGACAATAATGCCAGCCAAAACAACCCCATCCCTCGGCTCCACCTTTTGGGCTATCACGGCCTACTTCAATCCCACGGGATCATCTAGGCGGCTGGATAACTATCGCTGTTTCAGGCGATCATTATCGATCCCTTTGCTAACCGTCGAATGGCATCCCTCTGGATATTTCCAACTGGGCGGGGACGGCGGAGCGGATCAATTGATCCAAGTCGACGGCGGGGACTGGATGTGGCAGAAAGAAAGACTGCTGGAAATCGCTCTTGCGGCCTTGCCGGAACACGTCAAGCATGTTGCCTGGCTGGACTGCGACGTGGCCTTCCTTGATGGGGATTGGGCCGAGAAGGCCGAGCGGCTGCTTCGCCTGTATCCCATCATTCAGCCCTTTGGGCGGATCCTCTATCTGGACAGCGAGGCAACCCGCTCACTGGCCGAGTTTGGCCCCGGGCCAGCCCTACGTGAGCTTCCGGCGCGTCCATCCTTCCTGCGTCTTTTCAACGAGGCCGGGAACGGCATCGTCGACTTGGACCTTGGCAACAGGTTTACCCAGCGCACCGCCAGCGTCGAATGCCATCATGAAGCATCGTATGAACACGGCTACATGGCCCGTCCCGCGCATGGCCACGCCTGGGTCGCCCGGCGTGAATTCATTAAGAGCATCGGACTCTACGACCGCTGCGTCCTGGGCGGCGGAGACTTGTTGTTCTGTTACGGACTCATCGGCAAACACGAGGCGCTAATTGGAAACCATCGCTCCGTGGGCTGGGAGTTTTATGGCGGGTGCGCGAGCTATCGCGCCTGGGCCGCTAATGCTACCAGGCATTGCCAAGGACAGCTGAGCGGCATGAGTGGCACGCTTCTCCACCTCTTCCATGGCGGCATGGAGCATCGACAATATAGGTCAAGAATAGACGGCGCGGTTGACTTCAGGCTTGATCTGGACCGCGAC
>NZ_JBTEKS010000416.1:0-3691 GCF_054333355.1 Methylomagnum sp.
AAGGATTGACGGGGGATTGGCGATCCCTGGGGGATAGACCGCTCGTAGTCCCGGCCTCAGCCGGTTTTCCCGGTTGGTTTACCGCCTGAGGCCGGTCCTGAGCGGAGCCGAAGGGCCGGGACCGCGAGGTCTTAACTTAACCTGGATGCAGGCTCCCAAGCAGGGGCTTGGGAGCCTGCATCAAAAAGCCAAACCAGCCTAATTATCCCGGTCGGGCCAGGTGGGCCGCTTCTTCTGGATGATGATGACCGGCTGCTGCCGTGGGCCGCCCTCCGCTCGGGGCGTCCCCGTGCCCGCCCCCCCCATGGGGCGGGAGGACCGGGCTTTGGTGGCGTCCCGCGCCGGTCTTGCCTTTTTTCGCTTTGGCTTCCCGCCGCGCCCGTTCCTTGGCGGCGGCGCGCTCCGTCCGTTCCGCCCGCCGGGCGGCGGCTTGCCGCTCCAGTTCGGCTATCTCCTCGCGGCGCCGCAGGATGGCCTGCTCATGCTCGTGGTGCATTTCCAGGTCGTTGGCGGCTTTGTCGCGCTGTTCCTCGGTCACGACCCCGGCGGGGTTGCCGTCCAGGTCGTAGCGGTTCGGCTCGGTGGCCAGCGCCTTGAGGTAGCGGGGACGCTTGCAATGCTTGAGCAGGGCCGAGCGCAGCAGGCGCGGCTCGATGTCGGGATGGCGTTTGGTCAACTCCTCCCTCATGCCTATCGCCAGGGGCTTGCCCTCGGCGAAGACGGGGTATTGGTTGACGAAGATTTCGAGGGTCGCGATGACCTGTCGGTCGAGTTCTGCCATGGCTGTATCGTCTTAAATCGTCAGTGCGTGTGGTGATGGTAAGAAAGCAAACAAGGCAGACCAGGGTGTTGGCCCGGCCCGCACGGTAACAGAATTTCTTAGTTTGGCCCTAAGTCTAGCGGCGTCGGCCAGCTTCGTACATATTTCGTTCGTTTCCCATCCGGGCAATCGCGGGCCGCGCCTTCTCCTATCCCGCCAGGGACGGCGCGAAGGGCGGGGGCTGGCTTTCCGGTCCGCCCTTCGGCTTGGCCTACAGGATGGACTTAAGGGAGCCTGTGAAAACCCGGCTGTCGCAGGATGGGGCTAGGCGCACGGAAGGCCAACCGGAACACCAAGCCTTTCACTATTAGGACTTACGCAGCCCTTGCCATTCAATGGCTTAAAGAGTACGTAGTCCCGCCTTCAGGCGGCAAAAAACCGCCTGAAGCCTGTCCTGAGCGTAGTCGAAGGGGCGGGACTACAAGCTAAAAGCTGGGTAAGTCCTAACTATGTGCGCCTAACCCCACCCCACAGGACTTATCGGCCAAGTTCCCGCAAAATTTCCAAGGCGCCGTCGTAATCGAAATCCGCCACCCGGCGCAGCAGCGTTTCCCCCGCCTCGCCGGGCGCGGTGCGCAGCACGGCTTCCTGTTCCCGCGCCAAGGTGTTGGCCGCCATGTCGCCCTTGTTCAGCAGTTCTCCCAGGTTCGCGAGGGTGGCGGCAAGCCGCGCCGGGTTCGCCTGAATGGCCGGAGGCGTCGTCGCCAAGCCGGTCAAAGCGGTGCGAATGCCTTCAATGAGCGCGCCCAATTCAGCGACCAAGGCGGCGCGGCATGGCTCGATCACGGCTGGCTCGGCGTCCTGTCGAATGGCCGCGTCCAACTCCCCGGCCAATCCCTGGACACGCACCGCGCCGATGGTGCCGGCGGCGCCCTTGAGGGTGTGGGTCAGCGCCTTGAGCCGCGCCATATCGCTGGTGCCCAGCCGTTCCATGTCCCGTGCGTGCTGGTCGGCGAATAGTCCCAGCAGCCGCAGATAGGTGTCCCGGTTGCCGCGCACCAAGCCCAGTCCCCGCGCCGGGTCCAGGCCGGAGACGCCGCCGAGGTCCGGCCAGCCCGCGGATGGAGCGGAAGCTGGCTCGGGCGGGCGCGGCGCGGGGTCGGCGCTGGCCGGTAGCCAGATGTCCAGCGTGGCGTAAAGCGCCTCCGGGTCCACCGGCTTGGCAATGAAGCCGTTCATACCCGCTTCCCGGCATAGCTCCCGGTCGTTGTCGAAGGCGTTGGCGGTCATCGCCAGAATGGGCAACTCCGCCCGGCCCGGCAAGGCGCGGATGGCGCGGGTGGCGGCGAGTCCATCCAGCCGGGGCATCTGCACCTCCATCAGGGCCAGGTCGTAGCGGTTGGCCGCCGCCTTTTCCACCGCTTCCTCGCCGTCTTCCGCCGTGTCCACGGTCAGGCCCATTTCCCTAAGCAGATCCAAGGCCACTTCCCGGTTGATGGCGTTGTCCTCCGCCAGCAGCACGCGGGCGCCGGCGTACCGATGGCGTGGCCCGGCGCCGCCGCCGTCGGCGCTGAATGGGCTGGCTGCCGCCGGTTGACCCCGGCCCAGCCGGGCGGTAAACCAGAACACGCTGCCCTCGCCCAGGACGCTGTCCACCCCGGCCTCGCCGCCCATCAGGCGGGCCAGCCAGCGGGTGATGGTCAGGCCCAATCCGGTGCCGCCATATTTGCGGGTGGTCGAGGAGTCCGCCTGCTCGAACGCCTCGAACAGCTTGGTCCGCTGCTCGGGACCAATGCCGATGCCGGTGTCGGCGACCTCGAAGCGCACCAGCAGCGCCTCGCCGCTGTCGTCCAGTAGCCGGGCGCGCAAGGTGATGGCGCCGCGCTCGGTGAATTTGACCGCGTTGCCGACGTAATTGAGCAGGGCTTGGCGCAACCGGGTCGGGTCGCCCCGCAGCCAGCGGGGCACGCTGTCGCTCTCCAGCTTGAGCGCCAAGCCCTTGGCCGTCGCCTGCTCGGCGGTCATGGCGCGGACCTGGTCCAGCAGCTTGTCCAGGGAGAAGTCCGCGTTCTCCATATCCATGCGGCCCGCCTCGATCTTGGAGAGGTCGAGGATGTCGTTGATGATGGCGAGCAGGTGCCGCGCCGCCGCGTCGATTTTGGCCAGCCGGGCGGCTTGCTCCGGGGTTGACGCGCCTTGCCGCAGCAGGTGGCTTAGGCCCAGGATGGCGTTCATGGGCGTCCGTATCTCGTGGCTCATGTTCGCCAGGAACACGCTCTTGGTGCGGTTGGCGGACTCCGCCCGCTGCTGGGCGGCGGTCAGTTCCGCCGTGCGCTGCGCCACCAGTTCCTCCAGATGGTGGCGGTGATTGTCTAGTTCCTCGCCCAGCCGCTTCTTCTCGGTGATGTCCTCTTGGATGGCAAGATAGTGGCTGATCTGCCCGTCCGCCTGGCGGATGGGCGTGATGATGACGAATTCGACGTACTCGCTGCCGTCCTTGCGCCTGTTGATGAATTCGCCCTTCCAGGTCTGGCCTTGCAGCAAGGTTTTCCACAGATGGCCGTGGATGGCCCTGGGCGTCTTGCCGGAATCGAGGATGCGGGGATTCTTGCCGAGAGCTTCCTCGCGGCTGTAGCCGGTGATCCTGACGAAGGTTTCGTTCACGTACTCGATGTTGGCGTTCAGGTTGGTGATGATGATGCTTTCCGGGCTTTGCTCCACCGCCAGGGACAGCTTCCGCAATTGCATCTCGGCCCGCTTGCGCTCGCCAATGTCGCGGGCGATGCCCATGCCCAGCCAGCTCTCGCCCCGCTGCACCGCCGACAGGGAGAGTTCCACGGTGACGACGGCGCCGCCCTTGCGGATGGCTGGCAACTCCAGGGTTCGGCCAATGGCCGCGCCCTGGCCGGAAGCCCGGAAGGCGCCGAAGGC
>NZ_JBTEKS010000417.1:0-3660 GCF_054333355.1 Methylomagnum sp.
GAGGCGAACCGCAGCAACTTGGCGATGCGTTCCTTGTTCTTGAAGTCCTCAATCGGGCCTTCCTTGAACACCTGCCCGAACTCCTTCCAGAACGCGGCGTACTTGTCGGCATCGTTCTTGGCGAGGTCTTCCAACATGCCCAGCACCTTCTTCACGGCGCCCGAGCGGATTTTTTCCAGCAGCTTGTCCTCTTGCAGGATTTCGCGGGACACGTTCAGCGGCAACGAGTCGGAGTCGATCACGCCGCGCACGAAGCGCAGATAGCGCGGCATCAGCTTCTCCGAGCCTTCCATGATGAAGACTTTCCGCACGTACAGCTTCACGCCGTGCTTGGCGTCCCGGTCCCACAGATCGAACGGGGCACGGGCCGGCAGGTAGAGCAGCAGGGTGTACTCGTTGTTGCCCTCGACCCGGCTGTGCAGGCGGGTCAGCGGCTCCTGGAAGTCATGGGAAACGTGCTTGTAGAACTCGTTGTACTGCTCGTCGGTGATCTCGTCCTTGTTCTTCGCCCACAACGCCGACGCGCTGTTGACGGTCTCCCATTCGATGACCTTTTCCTTGACGACCTTCTCGCCCTCTTCGCCTTCCGCGTCATCGTCCTCGCCCGCGTCATAGCTGTCCTTCAGCATGACGATGGGCAGCGAAATGTGGTCGGAGAACTTGCGGACGATGGAGCGCAGCTTCCAGCCGTCGAGGAATTCGTCCTCGCCTTCGCGGAGGTGCAGCGTCACTTTGGTGCCGCGTTCCGGCTTGTCGATGGTTTCCAGGCTGTAATCGCCCTCGCCGGCGGACTCCCAGCGCACGCCGTGTTCGGCGCTGGCGCCCGCCTTGCGGGTTTCCAGCGTCACCTTGTCGGCGACGATGAAGGAGGAATAGAAGCCCACGCCGAACTGGCCGATGAGCTGGCTGTCCTTGGCCTGGTCGCCGGTCAGCGCCTCGAAGAAGCGGCGGGTGCCGGAGCGGGCGATGGTGCCGATGTTCTCGCGCACCTCGTCGCGGTCCATGCCGATGCCGTTGTCGGTAATGGTCAGCGTGCGGGTGGCTTTGTCGAATTCGACGCGGATTTTCAGGTCGGCGTCGCCCTCGAACAGGGCGTGGTCGGCCAGGGCGCTGAAGCGCAGCTTGTCGGCGGCGTCGGAGGCGTTGGAGATCAGTTCGCGGAGAAAGATTTCCTTGTTGCTATACAAGGAATGGATCATCAGGTGCAGAAGTTGTTTGACTTCGGCTTCAAAGCCCAAGGTGACTTTGGTGTCGGCGGCGGTTGTCATGGAATGCGGTCCTCCCGTGTTGAATGAATTTTGATGAGGTGAGAAGTCCTCCTAGATTGGGTTGGCGGGGGGGAATTTCAAGCGGTAGGTCGGGCTTTAGCCCGATTCCGGGGCGTGTAAAAGGAAAGAGTCGGGCTGAAGCCCGACCTACCAAGGGGCAAGGTTTAACGACTAAAATGGCTAATCCGCCCATTCCGGGCGAACAAGGAAAGAGCCACTGGGTAGGCGAGGATAAAGCTTTGAGCCGGATTCGGGACCGCTTGAATGCTCAGAACAGATAAGGATGCGCCGCATTAAACCCATGCACCTTAGCGCGGGGCTTAAAGGTCGGTGGCTGCCACGGCTGGTCGGTTTGCCCCGCCAGGAACTTCGCCAGCCACATCGCCTGATGGCGGATCGGCATGATGTAGGCGTATAGCCGCCCGTCGGTGCATTCGGCGGCGTCGCCCAACGCGAAAATATCCGGGTCGCGGGTGCGCAAGAACCAATCCACCACGATGCCGCGATTGGCGTCCAAGCCCGCCGCCTTCGCCAATTCGGTGCGCGGCTTGAAGCCACAGGCCACGATCACCCCATGAAAACCGGCTTCGCTCCCGCCTTCCAATGTCACCGCGTGGCCTGCGTCGGTGGCTTCAAAACCTTGCACGGCGGCGTTCAAGCGCACGGCTATCCCGTGGCCTTGCAGAACGTCCAGCAGCGTCGCCGAATCCTCCTCGACCAACTGCCGCTCCATCAGCCGGGGCAAGGCATGGAACAGCGTCACCCGGTCGCCCGCCTTCGCCAGATCCGCGCCCGCCTCGCAGCCAATCAAGCCGCCGCCGACCACCGCCCAATGCGGCGTTTCGCCCCGCGCCCGGATGGCTTCCCGCTCCCGGCGCAGGGCGATGAGATCGTCCAGGCTGTTCACCACCCGATAAAGGTGGCTGGCGGCGCGGAACGGCGGCGGAATCAGCGCGTCGGAGCCGGGTGCCAGCACCAGCTTGTCGTAACCGACGGCGAAGTCCTCTGAATCACTGCGGCATAGCACGGACTTGGTTTCCCGATCCAAGCCCAGAACTTTGACGCCGCTTTCGATGTCGATACCGGCGGCGCGGAGGTCGGCGAAGGATTTCAGGATGATCTTGGTTT
Organism: Methylomagnum sp.; assembly: GCF_054333355.1. Classification (NCBI taxonomy): domain Bacteria; kingdom Pseudomonadati; phylum Pseudomonadota; class Gammaproteobacteria; order Methylococcales; family Methylococcaceae; genus Methylomagnum; species Methylomagnum sp. The sequence continues at coordinate 2,397 of NZ_JBTEKS010000417.1, forward strand.
CCACATCGTCCCGCGTGAAGCCGTGGGACAGCATGGGCCGCGAGTAATAGCCGTGGGTTTCGTGGGTCAGCACGGTGATTTGGGCGTCCGGCTGGTGCTTTTTGAGCTCCTCGGCCAAAGTGATACCGGCGATGCCGGAGCCGACGATGACGGTGTGCATAACGATAACTCCCTGACCTTTCATGGGTAATTGGATTGGCTTGAGTAAGCCCCAAGCCAGTGTTGAAGTTCAATGACGCCCTTGGCGTGTGTGCGGGTGGCGCGGATAACCAGTTCATGGGGCATCAGACCGGCCAATATCATACGGCATGAGCGATAGAAGTTTGTACTCGAAACCACCCAAGGCTTCCTGCTTCCCTAATTTTCGCGCTCGGTGATAATCTCGAACAAACTCAAAATCTGGCACGAAACCGAACATCGCCGCGCCCTGCTTTCCCATTTATGCCTATCTCAAGAGAAACCCATGATCGAAGCACTGAATTCAAAAATCGCTAAAAAGATATTGCTCATCGCTTTCGGGGCGTGGCTGTCACTGCCCGGCAGCGCTGGGGCGGAGAGTGACAAAGAAATCCAGGAAAAAACCCTCAAGGCCCGAGAATTGAACCATTTAGGGGCCATGGATCATTCCCGGCACGCCGGTTCGGAAGCGGCGGCGGGTCAGTTTCGCGGCGTTTTTTATGGCTACCTGCCCTGTCAGGAAGAGGGGTGCAGCGGACTCAAAATGACCCTGTCCCTGAATGCCAAGAATAATTACCTGCTGATCACCCAGCCCGCCAGGGTGTTTAACCGGGAGTCTTTCGAGAAGGGCAAATACCAATGGGACGACGCCCAAGGCACCGTGGTGCTGAACCCCAACAAGAGTGATGCCCCGCCGCGTCGGCTCGCCATCAAGGATACCGGGGTATTGGTTTATCTAAGCCAGGATGGCAAGCCTTTGCCCGGCAATCAGGATAAGTATCTGCTGGAAAGGAGCGACAAGGCCGACAATCGGGAAATGCATATTCATTGACGCGGTTGGTGCGATGGTCGCCGGGCCGGTCTGGCTCGTTCCTCGCCTTGCAAACCTCCAAATCACCGCCAAATTAAGTGTGTGACAAAACGCCTAACGGAGGTTTTCCATGTACTATAGTGGACCCCGTTTTCCGGACAGTCATTTAAGATGGTGACGGGCGAGAACGTGGAGTCCGGAGTGAGCGAGAAGAAACGCCAGGTATTCAGCGGTGAGTTCAAGGCCAAAGTCGCCTTGGAGGCGATCCGGGGGGTG
>NZ_JBTEKS010000418.1:0-3656 GCF_054333355.1 Methylomagnum sp.
GGGATGGTGGGTTACGGCGCACGGCGGCATTGCCGGGAATTATCGAATATCTTCCTAACGTGCGCCTAACCCACCCTACATCGCCATCACCTTCCCCAAATGCGCCAGAAACGCCTCGGCGTCCATATACCCCACCACCCGGAACGCCTTCCGTTCCTCCCGATCCGGCCCGAAGAACAGCGTCGCGGGTGGGCCGACCAAGCCGAAGTGGCGCATCAAGGCTTGATCCAGCTCGGCGTTGGCGGTCACGTCGGCCTGCAACAGCACCACCCCGCGTAAAGCCTCCCGCACCTTGGCGTCGGCGAAGGTGTAGCGCTCCATCTCCTTACAGGAGACGCACCAGTTGGCATAGAAATCCAGCATCACCCAGCGGCCCGCCGCCTCCGCCGCCGCGATTTCCCTATCCAATTCCAGCAGGGATTTGACCTTGCGGAACTCCGTCTTGCCGACCGGCGTTCCCGACGGTGTGGTGGCAGCGTACAAGCCGCGCAAGGGCTGCAAGGGGTCGGTGCCGTTCGAGGCCACGCCGATTAATAGCAACACGCCATAGGCCAGCATCGCCACGCCCACGCCCTTCCACAGCTTCCGCCAACCGGAGGCGTGCGGGGGCAGGGCGTCCAGCGCGCTCAAATAAATGGCGGGGATAATCAGCAGCAGCGCCCACAGGAACATCGTCGCGGCGGGCGGCAGAACCCGCTCCAGCAGCCACACGGCGATGCCCAGCAAGCCCACGCCGAACCCGGCCTTGACCGTATTCATCCACAGCCCGGCCTTGGGCAGCAGCTTGCCGGCGGAGGCGCCGATGGCCAGCAGCGGAAGGCCCATCCCCAGGCCCAGCGCGAACAAAGCCAAGCCACCCAGGATGGCGTCGCCGGTCTGGCCGATGTAGATCAACGCGCCCGCCAAGGGGGCCGCGACGCACGGGCCGACGATCAAGGCCGACAGCACCCCCATCACCGCCGCGCCGACCAGGGTGCCGCCGTGCTGCCTGTTGCTCAGCGCGGTGATTCTCGACTGGATGAATGACGGCATTTGCAGTGTGAACAGGCCGAACATAGACAGCGCCAGCACCACGAACAGGGCGCTGAATGCCACGATGATCCTCGGCTCTTGGAACATCGCCTGTAGATTGCCGCCGAACAGCCCGGCCAGCACGCCGAACACCGCGTAGGCGAGGGCCGAGGCGACCACATAGCTCAGCGACAGGAGGAATGCCCGGCGGGTGGTGATGGCGTGCCCGTGCCCGACCACGATGCCCGACAGGATGGGAATCATCGGGAAAATGCACGGCGTGAAGGCCAACAACAGGCCCATCCCCAGGAAGCTCGTCAGGGTCAGCCAGATCGAATCGCGCTGGAGTCCGGCCACCACTTCGCATTGCTCTGACACGGGGGCCGGTTCCACGAAGCCCGTGGGCGGGCCGATTTCGCACTCGCCCGCCGGGGCCGCGGACGCCGAGGCCGCGCCATCGCCCGCCGGTAATTCCAGGCTCACGGTCTTCTGAATCGGCGGATAGCAGACACCCCGGTCGGCGCAGCCCTGATAGCCCACTTGCAGACCGAGGGTCGCGGCCTGGGCGTCGGCGCGGGTCAGCGGCAGGTCGAAGCCGATGTCCCGGTGGTAGACCTCCACGGCGCCGAATTCCTCGTCATGCTTGGATTCGCCGTGGGGAATCTCGAACTGGCCCAGCGCAACGCCGTTCCCCGCCGACAGCGCGAACTTGAATTTTTCCCGGTAGAGGTAGTAGCCCTCGGCCACCCGCCAACTGACGTGCAGGGTGTGGGCGTCCTTGACCTCGGCGAGAAACCGGAAGGCTTCGTCCGGTGGCAGAAGCTCGTCCGCTTGGACGGCGGATTGAGCGCCCAGCGCCTTGAGCGCCTCGCCCAAATTGGCCGCTGGCGCCGCCGGGGTTCGGGGCTGAGTTTGGGCCGGGTCGGCGGGCCATTTGAGTGGCAGGGTCCGCTTATAGGGCGGGTAGCAAAGCCCCTTGTCGGCGCAGCCCTGCACGCTCACTTCCAGGGCCACGGTTTCCACCGCCGCGTCCTTGCGGGTCAGGGGCAGGCGGGCGTCCACGGCTTTGTGGAAAACCTCCATGTCGCCGAAATACTCGTCGTGCTTGATCTCGCCCTTGGGGAATTCGGCCTGCCCCAGCTCGACGCCGGGCGTCTGTGATTTGAACTTGAATTTCTGCCGGTACAGGTAATAGCCGTCGGCGATGTCCCAGTGGAATAGGACCGCGTTGCCCTCGATCTTGGCCGTGCCCCGGAACGCTTCCTCCACCGGCAAAAAGTCCCCGTTGTCGAGCGCGAGGGCCGGGACGGCATGAAGCCAGCAGAGAACGGGGAGCCAGAGAAAAAGTCGTAAGAACAAGGCGGGGCGTTTGGGGGCGGGCGGAGCTAGGGGGCGGGGTGTAGACATGCCGTGATCCATTGGAGGTAATCGACCGAACCGCGCTGGATAGGGACCGCGATGATTTCGGGAAGTTCATAGGGGTGGTTCGCCTTGAGGAAGGCTTCCAGCGCGTCGAAGGCGGCGGCTTCGGTCTTGATGAGCAGCAATTGCTCTGCCGCCGTCTCGATGTTGCCTTCCCACTCGTAGACCGAGGTCAAGCCGGGGACGATGTTGACGCAGGCCGCCCGGCGTTCCTTCACCAGCGCCTCCGCCAGTTGGCGGGCGGTGGGGGCGTCCGGGCAGGTACATAGAACTAGACAGTATTCGTTGGACATGGCAAAACAAGCCTTTGATTTTTTCAAAATTTTAAACGCATGAGGTCGGGATGAATATGGGTCGATGGTTATTGCTGGCCGTGCTGAGCCTGCCGGTGGTGGAGATTTATCTGCTGATAAAACTCATGGGCGCGCTCGGCTTCTTCCTTACCCTGACGCTGCTGCTGGGTGCCGCCGCGCTCGGGATGTTCCTGCTGCGCACCCAGGGCTTTTCCACCATGACGCGGGTCCAGCAGGCGATGGCGCGGGGCGAGGTGCCGGCCCGCGAGATGATCGAAAGCGGTCTGGTGGCGCTGGGCGGATTGCTGTTGCTGATTCCCGGCTTCCTCAGCGACATCTTCGCCCTGTTCTGCCTGGTCCCGGTCACCCGCCAGCGCTTGGCGCTGCGCATCTTGCGCGATTACGTTGGCCTCCGGCCCGCGACCGGCGAGCCGTCCCAAGACCGGCTGACCATCGAGGGCGAGTTCAAGCGGGAGGAATGAGCGGGTTTTCCCGCCCTACAGTAGTCGCAAATCTCTTCAAACACTTCCCGCTCTTCATCATTGGGGAAGTCGAACGCGGGCGGTTCCGGGGTTGGGTGGGTGGATTCGGATTCCAGGGAAGGAAGGTCAAGCCGTTGGGCGGGGCTGTTCATGGGTTTTTGTCTCTTTTGGTTGACGGGGTTGGAATCGCTCTGGGTGTACCGCCAAGCTTTCCCAAGGGGGCGAAATGCGTTTTTCGTGAAATGGCCAAAAGCCTTGCCAGCCGTGGCTTGCAGCGAGAACGCAAAAAACCATTAGGAGGTTGCTTATTTTGGTGGAACAGGTGGAGCAAAACGCTGTAAGCCGCGCCATCCGTGGCTTTAGGCGTTCCACCAAGGACGAAATTTGGTGGAATTTGTTCCACCAAACTTTTCCGTGGGTGGCCGATGGTTGAAAGCCAGTTCTGTTC
>NZ_JBTEKS010000419.1:0-3656 GCF_054333355.1 Methylomagnum sp.
GGACGCGGAGCGTGGGACCGATCAATGGAAGTTGAAGACGGGCCGCAGAGCGGCCAAGACGGCATTCCCACGCGGAGCATGGGAACGATAAGTGACGGCATCGCCATCATCGGCCTGGGCTGCCGCTTCGCCGAGTCGCCCACCCCCGAGCGCTTCTGGGAGAACCTCGCGGCGGGGCGGCGGATGTCCGGCGAAATCCCCGCCGGGCGCTTCGATTGGGACTTGTACGGGCTGTCCAAAGACGAGGCGTATTGCCGCTGGGGTTCGTTCCTGGAGGATGTGGACCGCTTCGACCCGCTGTTCTTCGGCATTTCCCCCCGCGAGGCGGAGTTGATCGACCCGCAGTTGCGGCTGTTCCTGGAAGTCTTCCACGAAACGATTGAGGACGCGGCCCAGGCGGCGGGCATCCGGGGCACCCGCACCGGGCTGTATCTGGGCGTGTGTTCCCAGGACTACTACCAGAACATCCTGCTGGAAACCACCCGCCGCCGCCAGCCGCTCACGACCCCCAGCCTCGGCAATCTGCCGTTCACCATCGCCAACCGCACCTCCTATTTGTTCGATCTGCGCGGGCCGAGCTTCTGCGTGGACACCGCCTGTTCGTCCTCGCTCATCGCCCTGCATCTGGCCTGCGAGGCGATCCGCCGGGGCGAGTGCGAAATGGCGGTGGCGGGCGGCGTGAACCTGATCCTCAACCCGTTCTATCACGCCGGGCTGTGCCGGATGGACGCGCTGACCCATTCGGGCGCGTCCCGCGCTTTCGATGCGGCGGCGGATGGCTATCTGCGCGGCGAGGGCGTGGCGGCGCTGCTGCTGAAACCCTTGGAACGCGCCCTGGCCGATGGCGACCGCATCCATGCCGTGATCCGGGGCAGCCACACCAACCACGGTGGGCGCGCCAGCTCCTTCACCGCGCCGCGCACCGAGTTGCAAAGCGAATTGCTGGCGGAAACCTGGCGGCGGGCGGGCATCGACCCGGCCACGCTTGGGCTGTTGGAGGCCCACGGCACCGGCACCCGCCTGGGCGACCCCATCGAGGTGGACGCGGCGGTGAAGGCGTTCCGGCGCTACACCGACCAGCGCGGCTTCTGCGCCCTCGGCACGGTCAAGGCCAACATCGGCCACGGCGAGGCCGTCGCCGGGCTGGCGGGCGTGGTCAAGGCGGTGCTGTCCTTGAAGCATCGGCTGTTGCCCGCCATGCCGGATTTCCAGACGCTCAACCCCTACATCAACCTCGCCGATAGCCCGCTGTACATCAACACCGCGCCGCAGCCCTGGCCGTCCCGCGACGGTCAACCGCGCCGCGCCGGGGTGAGCAGCTTCGGGATTGGCGGGGCGTATGCCCATGTCGTGTTGGAGGAAGCCCCGGATGTGCCCGCCCTCCCGCTGGAAACGCCCGTGGCTGCGTTGCCCGTGCCGTTCTCGGCCAAGACGCCCGAGCAATTGCGGGCGCTGTTGGGGCGGTTCGCGGATTTCCTGGGGGATGCCGGGCGGGATGGAATCCGGCTGGTGGATGTCGCCCGTACTTTGCAACTGGGCCGGGCGGCGCATACCCATCGGGTGGCGTTCGTGGCGGCGGATTTGGATGAACTGCGCGGGCAAATCGCGGCGTTCTTGAATGGAACGGCGGTGGACGGGCGGACAAGTTTCACCGGGATTGTCCGCGAAGCCCCGCCGGAACCCGCCCTGCCCGCCGGGGACGACGCGGCCACGCTGGCCGGACTTTGGGTGGCGGGCTACCGCATCGACTGGCTCACAGGCCCGGCGGCGCGGCAAGGGAGGATCGTGTCCCTGCCCGCCACGCCTTTCGCGGATGAGCGCTATTGGTTCGGCAACCGGCCCGGCGCTGTCCCGCTAGAAGCCACGCCCGGTCGTGGCCTGAAGGCCACTCCCACATCACGGCCATGCCCTGAGTTATCAACCCCGCCCGAGCCGGTGCGAGAAACTTTGTTGTTCGAGCCAGTTTGGCAGCCCAAGCCTTTAACAGCGAATACCGGCCCGGACAGCGGCGGCGCGGCCTTGCTGCTCGGTGGCGGTGAGGCACTCCATGCCATCCTCGCGCCGCTCATGCCCGTCCAGATCATCGGGCCGGGCGCGGCTGATTTCGATCCGGCGTCCGAAGCGGATTACCGGCGGATCGTCGCCCCGTTCAAAGGCGGGGCGGGGCCGCTGTATGTGTTCTTCGATGGCGATGCGTTCGCGGGCGATTCCCTCGGCGCCGCGCCCCGTGCGCTGTTGCTGCTGGTCCGCGCCGTGTTGGCCGAACTGCCGCGCCGGGACATCCGCCTCACCTATCATGGCCGGGCGGATTCCGGGGACGCGCCCCGCCATGCCTGGGCGACGGGCTTCCTGGGCGCGGCCCGACTGGAGCATCCGCCCTTGGCGTTCCGCTGGGTGTTGTTCGCCGGAACCTTGCCGGAACCCGCCGCACTAGCGGAATGGCTGTGGCGGGAATGGGCGCGGGAAGCTTCGACGGAACCTTGCTGCCGCTACGTCGGTGGCCAGCGGCAGGTGCGAAGTTTGCGGGAATGCCCGCCGCCCGCCGCGAGCTTTCCGTACCGGGCGGGCGCGGCGGTGTTGGTGACGGGCGGCTTGGGCGGCTTGGGGCTGGTGTTCGCCCGTCATCTGGCCCGCAAGCACGGGGCCACGGTGATCGTGGCGGGCCGCTCGGCTGATACGCCCGAAGCGCAAGCCGCTTGCGCCACGGCCCGCGCCGAGGGTTTGGCCCTGCATCCCTTGCGGATGGATGTGGCGGACGCGGAGTCGGTGCGGGCCGGTATCGCCTGGATCAAAGCGCAATTCGGCGCGTTGCACGGGGTCATCCATAGCGCTGGAGTGCTGCGGGATGGCTTGCTGTTCAGCAAGACCCCGGACGATGTCGAGGCGGTGTTTACGCCCAAGGCCCACGGCGCGGAATGGCTGGACGCGGCCACGGCGGCGGAACCGCTGGATTTCTTCGTGCTGTGCGGCTCGCTGGCGGGGCTGGAAGGCAATCCCGGCCAGAGCGATTACGCGGCGGCGAACGCCTATCTGGATGCCTTCGCCCACCGCCGCGCCGCCTTGGTCCGGCAAGGCTTGCGTTACGGGCGTAGTCTCGCCATCGACTGGCCGTATTGGGCCGAAGGCGGGATGCGCCTGCCCGCCGTCGTGGAACGGATGATGGAAACCCAGGGCTTGTATGCCCTGCCGACGGAGGCCGGGCTGACCGCGCTGGATCGGGCGCTGGCGCTGGATGGCGCGCAAATCGCCGTGTTCCATGGCCTGCCGGAGCGGGTCCGGGTGTTGGCTGGCGCGGCGTCTGAATTAACGCGCCCGCAACGCCAGTCCACCGATGAAGGTAGGTCGGGCTTCAGCCCGCCGCTAAACGAGGTGGGGCAACGGGATCGGACTGAGGTCCGACCTACAGCGGTGCCTAGGTCTGTGGTGTTGGAGAAGCTGCTGCCGGTGGTGGCTGGCGTCTTGAACATGCCCCCGCAACGGCTGGACCCCGACGAGCCGCTGGAACGTTACGGGCTGGATTCGCTGCTCATCACCACGCTGAATGCCGCCTTGGAACAGGCTTTCGGGGCGCTGCCGAAGACCTTGTTCTTCGAGGTGCGCACCCTGTCCGCCCTGGCTGATTGGCTGGCCGCGCATCGCCCGGAGCGGTTCCGGGG